>JAYVOP010000073.1:0-8410 GCA_043757865.1 Verrucomicrobiales bacterium
AGGAAGGCGATGAGACCAGTGAAGAAGAGGTCTCCACCCAGGGATTTGAAAAGGAACAGATACGTGGGGGGATAGCCGGGCAGGCCAGTAGTTAGGCTCTGCACCCACCCAGCTAGGGTTTTGGCATAGCCGGGGTCTTCTAGCCAGCACCAGCTATTGGTGAGGACATAAAAAAGGAGCGTCCCGATGATGGACGCTCCGAGCAGTTTCAGAGGCGTGAGTTGCTTCCGCGCAATCAGCCCCACGAGGGCAATGGCGACGTAAGCAATGACGAGGACGGCGGAGAAGGCCACGGAAATGGGCTTGCCCAGAAGGTGCAGGCCGACATCTGAGAGAATCTGCGCGAGGACGGGCACCAGCAGACACCATTTCCGGGGAAACATGGCCCCCGAGCAAACGGCCACGGCAGCCAGCGGTGAGAAGTTCCCCAGCACACGCAGCACTTCATTATCCGCAGCCCCAACGGCACAACGGAAAATCACTACGGCTAGAACTAGGAGGGAAGCGGGAAGCATGGATGAATAGGCATTGCAGACCAATGAAGAAACCGAGCGCATTATGGCTGGCCTGCAACATTCTGAGAATCTAGAAAGCTGGCAGAGCTTGTAAACTACGAATCTGAAAAAGTGCGTCGCAGCAGCCTCGCTCCACCGAGTGCCAACGTAAGCGCGGCTCGACTCAGCCGCCGATTGCCAAAGTCGCGAGCACCGCCAAGGTGAGCGGCATGAAATCCACCTTTACTCTCGCCCTAGCCATTGTTTCCCTGCTCGCCTCTGCCGCTTCCGCGCAGGAATGGACGCGCTTTCGGGGGCCTAACGGCTCGGGCGTCAACGCGGCGGCGGCGCATCTACCAGTGAAATTTACCCCAGCAGATTATCGGTGGAATGTGGAGTTAGGCGCGGGCACCTCCTCTCCGGTGCTGTGGGGTGGGAAGCTGTTTGTCACGGCGGAAGGCGCGGAGGAAGGGAATCGCGCAGTGCTCTGTTTTGATGCCCTAACCGGGACGCAGACTTGGTCCCACACGGATGCTTTCAAGCCGCACGGGCATCACAAATTTAACAACTTCGCCTCGGCCACGCCTGCCGTGGATGCTCAGCATGTGTATGTTTCCTGGACGAGTGGCGAGGAAATGCATGTGCTGGCACTGACGCACGCGGGAGCCATCGCGTGGGAAGTGAACCTCGGTTTCTTTAAAGAGGAGCACGGCAGCGGGGCCTCTCCGGTGGTGGTGGGGCAGGTGTTAGTGGTGGCTAAAGATCACAATCAGGACGGGGCCTTTCTCACCGGATTAAATGTCGCGGATGGCAAGACGCTGTGGAAGCTGCCGCGCAAAACTGCGCGCAGTGCCTTCAGCACGCCGTTGGTGGTGGAGGAAGTGAAAGGCCAGCCCGCGGTCATCTTTACTAGCAACCCTAACGCGCTGACTGCCGTGGACCCGAAGACGGGCAAGATCCTCTGGAATCAAGACTACACAGAGACCACGGAGTTCCGGGCGGTGGGCTCCGCAGCTTATGCAGATGGCGTGTATTTCACCAACGTGGGCCAGGGCACCAGTGGCCGTAGTGGCGCGGCGGTCAAGGTCAACAATGGCAAGCCCGTGACCGCCTGGGAGCTACCGAAGGCGATGCCCTATGTGCCCACCCCGTTGGCGTTAGGCGGGTATTTCTATGTGCTCAATGATGGTGGCATCCTGACCTGTTTAAAAGCCAGCACTGGCAAGGTCATCTACAGTGAACGCGTGGCGGAGAATGCCTACAGCTCACCCGTCTGTGGCGGTCAGCAGATCTATTGCATCAGTCGCACGGGCAAAGTGGTGGCGGTGCAGGCGGGGGAGAAATTTCAAATTTTAGGGGAAAGCCAGTTAGGGGAGCCTTGTGAATCCACGCCAGCCATTGCGGGCGGCATGTTGTTTATCCGCACTGCCAAGCACCTCATCGCGCTGGGCGGGCCGAAGCCCGCTGCCAGCAATGAATACCAAGGCCGGGGCGTGAAGGTGAGCCTGCTGGCAGAGGCGCAGAGCGTGCAGCCGGGGCAACCATTTACCGTGGGCTTCCGCCTGGAGCATGGTGCGGGTTGGCACACTTACTGGAAGAATCCCGGCCTAGCCGGAGTGCCCTTTGAAGTGCAATGGGCGCTGCCAGATGGCTGGCACGCAGAGCCGATGCAATACGCCCCGCCGGACAAGGTGATGATGGCCAGCATCCACACCCATGGCTATGAACGGGATGTCCTGCATCTGGTGCAGATCACCCCCGCCGCAGATGCGCGTGCCGGAGAAATGACGCTGCGGGCCAAGGCGCATTGGCTCTGCTGTTCGACGACGTGCCAGTTAGGCAATTGTGAACTAGCGCTGGCGGTCCCGGTGCGCGCAGCCCCGCCGATGGCTGATCCCAGCGTGGCCGCAGCATTTACCGCAGCGCGGGCGGCATTTCCTGCGGCCACTCCGCACTGGCAGTGCCTAGCCCAGCGCGTGGGTAAAGAAATCGTCCTCACCTGCACGGGAGCCGATCTCCCCGCCGTGGCGGATGCGCCGATGTTTTTTTCTGATAACAAACTGATCTGTTCCGATCCCACGCAACAATGGGCGCGGCAACAGGACATCCTAACCGCTCATTTACCCCTGGCAGATTACGCCCCCGTTGGCCTCACCCAGCTCAGCGGCCTGCTCTACAGCGCAGGCCACTACACCACGCTGGACGTGCCCGTAACGCAGTGAACCCCTTGTATGATTAGCCGAGGCCACATCCGCGCGGTGCTGGAGCGCATGACGCTGCTAGGGCTCCTGCCGGAAGACCTGGAGGAGACGTTTATCCGTGGCTCTGGGGCTGGTGGACAGAAGATTAATAAGACCTCCTCCACCGTCGTGCTGCGCCACGTGCCCAGCGGGCTGGAAGTCCGCTGCCAAAAGGAACGCAGCCGCACCCAGAACCGTTTTCACGCCCGCGAGGAACTGTGTGCTAAGCTCGAACAACAACGCCACCGCCAGCAGCTCGCCAGTGCCGCCGCCATCGCCAAACAACGCGCCCTAACACGGAAACGCTCCGCCAATCAGAAGCGCAAGATCGTGGAGCAAAAACGCCAACGTGGCGTGGTAAAAAAACTCCGCCACCGCCCTGGACGCGATGATTAATTGATGAAACTCCCCCACCCTAACTCACCTCGCGCCCCCAAGCTCACGCCCACCCAGCGGCTCGTCCTCACGCTGTGGACGTTGATCGTGGCCGTGGTCTGCCTGATTTTTTTCCGTCGCTTCGGCCCGCGCGTTTTCATGCTGATGATGGTGGTAGGGCCATTGATCGGTGGAGTGCTTTTCGGGCTGCGCATGTTAGATAAATTAGATGGTTGGGCGAAGCTGCTGGGGCTGGTGCCCGCTGAGCCGCCACCACCTGGGCCTTCGGGCACGGAGCAGTATGCGGCCTTCGTGGAATTTCTACGCAGCCATGAAGAGCGTGGAGAGTTTGCGTTAGGAGAGTTGCAGCGGTATTGCCGGGAGCGCGTGTTGACCTTTGCCAAGCTGCATCCGCTGGGATTGCAGAAGGGCTGGTATCGGGAGATGGGCAGCACCTTCGTGCTCACTAGCACGGGCATGGAAATGCTAGCCGCCAGTCGGAAATCGTAAGATTGGACTAGCGCGCGCGCAGAGCTTCGCTAAGTGCCAAGACATGAGCGATAAATTTTACGAAGTCCCCGGCAGCATCATGGCCCCCCAAGGCTATACCTGTAACGCCGTGGCTTGTGGCATCAAAGATCCCCGCAAGCTGCGCCTGGATCTGGCGCTGCTCTACTCCCAGCATCCCACCGTGACCGCCGGGACCTTTACCACGAATCAAGTCAAAGCCGCACCCGTGCGGCTGTGCCAGAAACATCTGCGCGGGAACGACATCCGCGCCATCATCGTGAACAGTGGAAATGCCAATGCCTGCACGGGACCGCGCGGCATCCAGGACGCCCGCAGCATGGCGGAGGCCGCCGCCACCGAGCTAGGGCTCAAGCCTGCGCAAGTCCTCATGGGTAGCACCGGCATCATCGGCCTGCCCATGCCGATGGAACGCCTGCTGCCGCACGTGCCTAGCCTAGCCCAGGGACTTGCGAGCACGCAGGACGAGGCCTTTGCCCGCGCCATCATGACAAGCGATACCAAGCCCAAGGCCTATGCCGTGGAAATGCTGCTGGGGAGTAAGAAAGTGCGCATCGGAGCCGTGGCCAAGGGCGCAGGCATGATCTGCCCGAACATGGCCACCATGCTCTGCTATGTGACCACGGATGCCAACATCGGCCTATCCGACTTGAAACGCGCCACCCAACGCGCGGTGGATCGCTCCTTTAACCGCATTTCCATCGATGGTGATACCAGCACGAATGATACCGTGATCGTGATGGCCAATGGAGCTTCTGGGCAGCGTCAGCTAGCCGCACAGAGCCCGTCCATGCAGACGTTCTGCGAGGCCCTGGAGCATGTGCTCCTAACCATGGCTAAAATGATCGTGCGGGATGGCGAGCGGGTGACGAAATTTGTCGAAGTCCACGTGGCAAATGCCGCCACCCAAACCGATGCCCGCCGCGTGGCGGAGGCCGTGGCCAATTCCCTCCTGGTGAAATGCTCCTGGAATGGGGGCGATCCTAACTGGGGTCGGATCATGCACGCCATTGGTTATTCCGGTGCGAAAATCCGCGAGCAAGACATCGACATTTATTTCGATGGCCTGCTGGCCACCAGCCATGGCCTAGCCGCCGAGACGCCCATCGAAAAACTCCGAGCCGTGGCCGCCCGCCCCGAGTTCCGCATCTGCATCGATCTCAACCGGGGCAAATCCGAATATTGCGTCTATACCAGTGATCTCTCGCAAGAGTATGTGGACTTCAATACCTCCGAGTACATGGCTCCCGTCCCCAGTTAGAGCCCCGGCGGATGGCGCACTTTAAATCCGCTGAGCCCCCGTGGCAGCGTGCTCCAGCGCGGCCCGGTGTCTGCATTGCCGCCATTACTGGTGTCCAGTCGCAGGTTACACACGCTCATAAAGACATGCCCGTTCTTGGCGTAAATGGAGATCCATTTCCCCGGCCCGCCATCGCCATAACTGCGGAAGGCCTTAGAGGCCAACGCCCCGTGCATCAAGCCACAGGAACGCAACACATACGACACCGACCCCGAGCAATCCAGCCCCATGCAAGGACTCCCGTGGCCGCCGCCATATTGATAGGGCGCATTTTGGATCGCATTGCCGGCCGTCATCGCCCGCAATACCAGGGCCGGAGCGCTGCGGGGGGCCTGCGCATAACCGCCTGCTAACGCAGCCGCTGGCCCATGGTAACACTGCGCAGAACTGCGATAGCTAGAACAGCTCACACCCGCTAGGGCTAGCACCAAAGAGAGACTAACACGGAGAAATGAAATCATGCCGCCCACACTGCACAGGGATGCCTAGCCGGAAACTGGAAATTTCTCCCCTACCCCTGCGCCTGCATTGACAGCCCCAGCCTCCCCAGCCTATGACTCCCACCCTATGCACCGATCTCTCCTCGCCCTCCTGGGCCTTAGCTTCCTTACCTCCTGCGCCTCCTCAGACCAGTTCCCCGCAGAGACTTCCGCACCCGTCACTCATGAGGTCCACGGCCTGGGAGATCACAACGTGCAGGTGGGCGAATTCAAAGACGCGCGCGGCGGCCTGCCCGCCAACTTCCTGGGCCAGATCCAGCCTGCCGATTCCACTAGCGAACGTCAGAAAATCGAGACTAGCCAAACCGTGGAGGACATCGTGACCAGTACCTTCCGCAGTGGCTTACAGAAACGCGATATGCTGGCTAGCAAGAACCCAGCAGAGTGGACCTTGAGTGGCGAGATCACAGAATTTACCTGCAATCAAGCCGTCCGCGCGGGCGCGACCGTGGACATCCGCGTGCGCCTAACCAAGACTGGCAGCGCCACCGCCGCCTTCACGCACTCCTTTACAGCCGAACAAACTGCTGCCGTCGGCCCCGGCAACCAACTCCTCACTGGCTTGGCTAAACGCACTTTGGAAGAAGTCGTCAACCGCGCCCTGGATCACTTGGAACTCCGCCAAGTCATGCAAGAACAAGCCACCATTCACTAGCCCATGAACCTCCTCACTAAAGCCCTGGAAGCCAAACTTAACTCCGCTGGTCTGGACTGGCTGAAACTCCAATCCATCCAACTCCGCCCCAAGGAAAAGCGCCTCTCCGCCGAACTCCTCCTCGAAGGCGAGCCGACCCCGGTCAGTGTCACCCTCTACTATGCCATCGAGGGCGAGGTCTTGAAAATCATCAACCTGCAAACCTCCAAGGTCTGGCTCACGGAGGTCCTGAGCCTCGTGCTAGCCAAAAGCGCAGGCGCAGTGGAACTGCCAGGGGGACTCAAAGGACGGCTCATAAAGTTCTTCCTCTGAGCAGCCAATTATTGCATTACTAACGCATCATTGAACCAAGCGATTACCTGCGCATAGCGGATGGTAAAAATAAAATAAAAAATCTCGGAAAATTTTTGACAACTCTGCTCGACTGTGACAGTATCGCCACCCCGTCAAATAACCCATTCCATGAACTCTTATTGGCAAATAGCACCCTCCATCCCCTCGCGAACGACGACCGTCGCCCTCGCGAACGGGATCTATGTGGGGACCATGTTGAGAATGCCCGCGGTCTCCCCGGAACCTCTGCATCGACTTGAGAGTAATTCCATTCCAGCCAATTTTACCGGGCTAGGATGTTACGGTCTTCAAGTCTCCGCTGGTTCCCCCAGCGCAGCAGATTCAAAAGGCAAGCAAGGCGCGCGCAAACATTTACACCCGAGCAGGACAGGCGAAAGCCCGTAAGTTCCCCCCGAAAATAAAATTTTCGACGAACCCTGCTCCAGCCCCCAAGGCGAGCAGGGTTCTTCATTTTCCGGCTGTTACAGCATTCAGCCACTCAGAACTTCAGAACCCCGCCACCGCCCGCGCCACCGCTTTCCCACCCGTTCCTCAGGTATCCCACCCATTCTCTTACTCCTACTCATCTCTTACTCCCACTTACCCCGCTAGCGAGCGGCCCCCACCAAACCTAATTTACCCAATTCCTAATTTCCCATCGGGCGACAAAAAAGCCCCGCCGTCAGCTGTCACTGACGACGGAGCAGGTCGATCACCGAGGCTCAGATGAGACACCCTCAAGGAGCCCAACTCAGACTAGGCAATCTGCCCCAGCAGGCGCCGCAGAGCAGACGTTCTGTCAACCAGAACTACCATTTTATATATATAAAAAGTAGTCATATAATAGTCTTGTCTATTCCCCAGAAGTAAATCCATACATAGCCGAGCTTTTCATCCCGAAAACTCAGCATACTGTCGCTCCTCCAAGGCCTTCCGGGAGGTGTGCCTGAAACACTGAAAGATCCCAGGGCGCTCCCGATGAACTGGAAATCGGGCTAGGGGCTAGGGGTGCGCGCCTCTGCCCAAGGCCAAGGTTTCATCACTGAGACCATGTCAGCCCTAACGCAGTTGGCCCTAGCCACTCCCACGATCAACCGGGGCATCATCAAATGTTAATCGCGCAATACCCGCAGTGCCGCCGTGCCGCAGTGGATCGGCTACACTTGCCTGGGCTAGCAGCCAGCCACCCAAGCTGGCGCAACGCGCACGCACGACTTAATTTGGAAAATCGGAAGATAATCACATTCGCTGTGCTTAACCGTAAAGCCCCAGACTCACAACCCGACCGATGCTGGTGCAACTCCAGACGCCGGAAACACATT
The DNA here is from genome assembly GCA_043757865.1 of Verrucomicrobiales bacterium. Classification (GTDB taxonomy): domain Bacteria; phylum Verrucomicrobiota; class Verrucomicrobiia; order Verrucomicrobiales; family V1-33; genus JAGNEJ01. The sequence goes on from JAYVOP010000073.1 coordinate 7,748, forward strand.
TTTGGTAATACGGAGAACAAACAGAAGGCGCACCCGCCTGCATCATGGGTGGATGGCTCATTCACCTTACTCACTAACACCGCCTTACTTGCTAACACCACTGCTGCCCCGGAACTCTCTGCACCGCTCCCCATCCCTCCCGCGCCCCGGCGGCCGCCACCGGGGGCGGTGGTCATCGCGAGTTTACTGGAGCAATTCAAATCCATCCCAGCCCCGCGCGATCAGCCGCGCGTGGACCATCCGTTGCTTGATGTCCTGCTCTGCGCGCTTTTCGCCATGATATCGGACGGCGCGGATTACACGGATATCAGGCACCCCGCACGGGTCTGGAACCAGCCCCGCCGGAGACCATGCCGGGCATGTGGACGGGCGCGTGCGAGGTGCTCGTGACGGAGGAAATGAATCGCGGACGTTATGAAGAGCGCCCCGTGATCGCCACGGCGGTGGTGGCCTGGTGGCCCAAATCCTTCCTCTGGTATGGCGTGCAGAGTGTGATCTGTGTGGTGCGGCGGACGATGCGGCCACGGCACGCTCAGGATGGCCCGAAGTTTGCAGGGCATTACTGCCTCAGCAGCTACCCGCCAGTGGCGGCGTTGGTGGGGCCGCCGATCCGCCGCGCGCATTGGAGCGTGGAGAACGAGTGCCACCGCACGCTGGATGTGA
>JAYVOP010000074.1:0-8402 GCA_043757865.1 Verrucomicrobiales bacterium
CGTCCGTCCTGCGGCAGTGCTGCCACGAGGCCGGTAATGGGGGTGCCATTTGGTCTGGCAAGATACAGCGTGAGCGTGGCTGTGGTAGCGGAGAAGCCCGCTTCTGTGAGCCCCACTGTAGCCAGGCCACCAGCCGGGACCACCACGGATTGGGTAATAGGAAACTTCGTCCACTGCCCGGAAGTGTCCGTTAGATTATATCCCTGTAAATTGATGGCCCCCGCGCCTGGATTATAGAACTCAATGAAGCCGATGCCTGCGCCAGCTTGCCGCACTTCGTTGATCAGTAGCTCTGCAGACGGCGCATTGGCGAGACGTAAATTCGCCCCGAAGATCATGTCAGAACTCGTCGCGCTGGCTTGCAAGCCGATGGCCGCCAGCACATTGACTCCCTCTTGGAGCAGGCCGGCAGGAATCGTTCCGATGACGGCATTGTTAACCAACGTGGCGTCTGTCACGGTGGTGGTTGCGGTGCTGGAATTGTGAACCACATTTGCTAGGCCGTCCTTATTTCCGACATAGACGCCATTGACGTAGAAAGTAGCACCGTCATCCAGGATGGTATCCATCTGAAATTGTGCTCCGCCCGCCCCCCCTGTCCAACTGAAATTGGTCCGGAAATAATAACTCAGCAAGTTTGCCGTTTGCACGGCGGTTTGGAGACCAGGTGAAGGAAGCGCGGCGGTCTCGAATCCCAATAATGCCGGGCCGGAACCCCAGGGAGCGCTAGGCACAAAGCTCAGCGCATTCCAATTCGTAGGCGGAGCGGCTAGTTCTTTATAGAAACTCCAAGTGGCAGTCATCGGCACCGCTTCCGTATAAGTTAATGGCAACGAGGCGGAGGGATCATTGATCGCCTCCTCCGTGGGCTGCACATCGGGTGATCCGGGAGTGCCGCCGAGTGCAGGGCTAGATTTCCAGTTATGCCAGTCATCAAGCGTCCTATTCTCATTGACCATCACCAGCGCATGCCCAGTGCCATCTGGAGCGGTGGGCCACTTTCGGCCGCTGTCACCATAACTCAACTGAGTGAGGAGCGCGCCATTTTTATCCCTCAGGACAATGGTCTCACCAGCATTATCCAACGCGCCCACCCAAGGGCCGAAGATACGGACATTGGCGGGGATGTTCGGATAATCCAAGCGGGTATCTGTGGGAGATTTGGAACTCAGCAGAATACGTTCACGCTCCTTGAGGAAGTGGGCGGTAGGTGTGGCGGAAACGAAGTCTGGCAGCGTGAGGCTGGCTCCACTGGTCAATTGCCACGTCGCCATGTCCAGTCGATTGGTTGTGGTATTGGTGACTTCGATCCATTCCGCCTTGGTTCCAGCAGGATTATACATCACTTCTGAAAGGATGACATGGCTGGCATGAACAAGGCAGGGGAGCGCTAGTAGGAGCGCACCTGTCATTAAGCGGGAGGAGATTTTCATGAGGACTTTGGGGGATAAAAATGAGGATTAGCTAATAAGTAAAAAAAATCCTCCTGCTTGGCGATAAAAATCGGCATTTTTTAATGGAAATGAGTAGGCTGAATGCCTTCAGGTTCAGATTGACAATATTGGCGAAAACCCCATATCCTGGACCGTTTCAAATCACAAGGGCAGCGGAATGTATGCCCTGGACATCAAGGAAATTTCCCCCACATCCGTGAAATGGTCGGGCCACGGAGCGCGGCCTTCAGTTCGTCCGCTCTTCCTCCTTGGTGCGCGTCTTGGCTAGGCGCTCCAACCGTGGAGCCGGAACACCCGGCCACTATCCTTGCGGCACCGCACAGAGCTGCGGCTTGGCAAGCCGCGCACAGTCCAGTGGGCTGGTCCACATTTTTCCTAATTTCTGGGGTTCACGGTCAACGACTGAGTGGACACCACATGCCCATGCGCTATATCTGCCGCATGGGAAATTTTTATACGTTAGCAGAGTTAGAGACCATGACGCAGACTACGGCGGTGCTGTCGGTGTTTGGCGATCCGGTAGCGCATTCGCTGTCCCCGCAGTTACATAATCCGGCCTTGGCGGCGTGTAGCATCGCGGGGGAATATGTGCGCATCCAAGTGCAGTCCGCGCAATTTCTCCCAGCGCTGCGACGGATTCAGGCGTTAGGATTCTATGGCACCAACGTGACCATCCCGCATAAATTCACCGCCTTGAATTCCGTGGACGTCGTCTCCGAGCAAGCTCGCAGGCTGGGCGCAGTGAATACCGTGATCTTTGAAAAGGGCCTCGCGATCGGGCGGAATAGTGATGGCCCCGGCTTCGTGCGGGCGGTGGCAGAGGGATTCCGCGCGCAGGTGCAGGATCTGCGAGTGCTCATCATTGGCGCGGGCGGCGGGGCGGGGCGGGCGGTGGCGGTGCAATGCGCGCTGGAGCAATGCCAGGAGATCGTGTTGATGAATCGTTCCGTGGAAAAGGTCCAGGCGCTGCAAGCAGAGCTAGCCGAGTTCTTCCCCGCGCATCGCATCCGCGTGGAGCCGTGGACGCAGCCTCGCGTGGAAGCCGTGTTAGGCAGCGTGGATCTAGTCATCAATGGCACCAACTTAGGCATGGCCGCTGACGATGCTCCCGTGTTAGCCGGAGCCAGCGTGGAAGCGCGCCACTTAGTCTATGACATGGTTTATAAACCCGCGGAAACACCCTTCTTGGCAGCCGCCCGGGCCACCGGAGCCACCGCCATCAATGGCCTCCCGATGCTGCTGCATCAAGGCGTAGTGAGCTTCGAATGGTGGTTCGACCGCCCTGCACCCATCGAAGCCATGCGCGCAGGCCTGTGGGCTGCGGTGGGTGTGGAATGACCGCCGTCATTCCACCGCCACCGCATATACACTCACCCCATGCTGCGTGCACAGTTCCTGCACCCGCTCTGGCTCTAGCACTAACGTCATGCCAGCGTGAATGGCGATGAGGCGGATCTGCGCCTCCGCACACGCCAGCACCGTCTGCGGGCCGATCACCGGCACATCGAAGCGCAGATCCTGCTTGGGCTTGGCCACCTTGGCCATCGTGGCCTGGCCACGGCCCAGGGCTCCCCCGCGCTTCAGACATTCGTTCGTGCCTTCAAAGGCCTCTACGGCTAACACCGTGCCTTTTTTAACCACCACCGTCTGGCCAATGTCCAGTTGGCTGCTAGCCGTCGCGATGCTTAGGCCATACGCCGCATCCGCTAGATCCCGCTCACGCAGGAGCGGGCCGGCCACATGCCCGGCGGGCGGCATCTGATCTTCCAGATAGGTCACGGCGGAAATAAGCTCGATGCCATCCTTAGCCAACTCATTCCCGATAGCTCCAAAGATCGTCTCTGCATTCCGGCGTTTCAGTTTCCCCAGCATCACTAACGTGCGCAGATCCGGGCGCAAATCGAACAGATTCCCAGGGGCGATCTGCCCCACCATGACCGCCCGTCTCACCCCTTGGCGTTGGAAGAACTTGCTCATTTTCCCCAGTTGGCCCACGCGCATCCATTCCAAGGCATCCACCTCAGCCGCTAGACTGGGCTGCGTTTCATTGATAAAGGCCGCCGCCACCAGCTTCGTCACGCCCGCCCGCCGGGCCGCGGCGGCCATCGTAAACGGATACACGCCATTCCCTGCGATCAAGCCCAGCGGCTCTAGAGAAACAGAAGTAGCCATGCTAGAAGCCTGCAGGCTGGATGGGAAAAAGATTACACATAGCACCCAGTTATGCCCAGCCGACCCCTGCTTGTAAAATGCCTTTTTACCGCCAGCAGCATCAGCCTAGAACGCAAAACCAAACGTGACGTGGAGCGCGCCTAGCGCCTCGCCAGGATGGCGATCGGGATTGAAGCCGTAGTCCATGCGCAGCGGGCCGATGGGGAGATTATACCGCACGCCCAAGCCCACGGCGTATCGCAGGTTAGCAAAACGAAACGCGTCCGACGTTTCCCCTAACGAGCCCGCATCGACAAACATCGCTAACTCTAAATTGGAAATGACCTCATAAGACAACTCTGCGTTGACGGTGGTGGCCGCAAAATCCCCTAACGGGGTCTCGCCTAACAGTGAACGCGGCCCCATCAGCCGATCCTTGAAACTCCGCACACTATTGCCGCCGCCATTGAAATTCCGTTGGTCAATGGGGAGCTCCCTAATGTCTCCGCCGCTATAGATCAGGCTACTGCGCAGCCCGGCGGCCACGCGCCAATGCTTGTTCAGCGGATGATAGAGCGCTGCCGTGAGATCGAATTTCCCAAACATCACCTCCCCCGAGACCAGCTCCGCACTAACGTTGGTGAGCCATCCTTGGTGCGGGATCAGCGGATTATCTCGGTGGTCCACGAGCAGCCGTGCGCCTAGATTTTCTTCGGTGTATTCTTCTGGGCCTAACTCGTAGGGCAGCAGATCATCGCTAATGGCTTGGTTTAAACTGATGCCGCCGAACACCTCTGCGCTAACATGCCGGGAGAAACGCCGACTCAGCGCGGCCCGCAGCGCAGCGGTGTGCCGCTCGTAGGCTAGGAAGGAAAATGTCTCCGCATAGAGATCAATGGCCAGCGCATTCCGGGTGCCGAAGAGGGCGGGGTCGATCCACTGGAGTCGGCCTTCCAGGCCGCGGGCGCTCCATTGCGCTTTGATCCCAGCGGTATCCCCGCTGTCCATAAAGTTCACATGACGAAACTCGGAACCGAGGATGGGACCAGTAAAAGTATCGTAACCGCCGAAGAAGCCTAACGTCTTCGGCTTCGCCTCTGTGCCGCTGACATCTATTACTAGAGCGCCTGGTCCGACGACCGTCGGCGTCACCTCGAGGCGGCCATACAGGCCAGTCTCCAGCGCGCGGCGGGTGAATAAGTCCAGCGTGCCGGGCTCATAGCGCGAGCCGATGGCGGGACGAAAGACCGCGTTAGCCACGCGCTGCGGACCATGCGCAAAGTCGCCAGACACTCGCACTTCATCCACATGGAAAAGCTCTCCCAGCTCCACGTGCAACGTGGCTCGGATCTGCTGCGTGGTGACCGCCGGATGCTCTGCCGTGACCGTGGGGGCAAAGTAGCCGTGCGCCACACACTCCGTCGCTACGGCCTGCCGTAAGGTTTCCAGCGTCACTTCATTAAACGGTTGCCCACTCAGTTGCTGGACTTGCACGATGACTTCCGGGCTAAGTTGCTCGGTATCTCCAGTTAGGGAAACCTCACCAAAGGTGAATTGCGCCCCCTGCGTGATCGCCAGCGCGATGCTCATGGTATGCGTGGCGGCCTCTGGCGTGACTACGGGTTCCGCCACCAGCGCGTCTAGATAGCCGTTTGCACGCAGCTTCCGCTGCATCAGTCCAGCACCTGCTTGGATCTCCGTTAGGACGTAAGGGAGATGAGAACTTGTCCCCTGGCGTTCTTGGGTTGGGCTCGTGAGGTAGGGGCGGAGTTCAGCCTCTGTGGCTGGATCCACGCCCGTGCAGGTGATTTTTCCCAGCGCATAGCGCGGACCTTCCACCACGGTTAAGGTGATGCTAGGGGCAGTGAGTTCCCAACTGGCCAGGGCCTCGGCATAGCCTTCTTGGTGGTAACGGCTCTGAACGAAGAAGGCCAGATCATCTGCCAGCGGAGCGCTGGCCCCCGTGGCGGCACTGAGCTTCAGTTGCTTGGCGATCACGCTATCCACGCGCACCTGCATGGCCTTCCCCACGCCAGCCACGGCCACTTCCAGCGGCAGGTTCGGCACGCGGTGCAAGGTTTCCGCGCCTGCCGAGGTGAGGAGTGCGAGGAGCAGCCCCAGCAGCCGCAGCGGACGTGAGTCCGCTGCGGCTAGGCAAAACCGGTGCCGACTTACGTCGGCTACTACAGGGGGGAAGAATTTCATCGGAATCGGATCAGGTAATACAACAGCCCCCGGAAGCCGCCCGTCTCGCCCACCCGGCCTACGACTTTAACTTTGGGATTCACTTCATAGACGGCGGCCACCCCCCGGCGGCTGGGATCATTGCCAAAGCCACTGAGTTCAAAACTCAAGCGGGGCGATTCTTGGTCTGCGATGGATTCGGCTAGTTTAGGGAACATTTTCCGATAGGCCGATTGAAACAGCAGGAACATCGCCCGCCCCGCCGCCTCGCCATTGCTGGCCCCTAAGTCCGATGCGGTGGTGCCCGTGGCCAGTAAATAAGTGATGTCTCCCTCCGCCAACGGCGGGCTGGAAGCAAAGCGCAGCTTAGGATCCAGCGCCCGACCCGACACGTTTAGCGTCACCAAATAATTACCCACCACCGACTCCCCGAGCATTTCCACTTGGGGATCGAACGGCTTTTCCTTGAGAAATGAGATCACGCTGCTGGTCAGATTCAGCCGACTGAATGGCAGCTTCAACCACGCCTCCTCCAGCGTCACGTGCCCGGTCAGTTCCGGCTGCGCGCCCGTGCCGGCAAGGTTTAGATCTACCAGCACATTGCCATGGGCTAAATTTCCTAACAGCCGAATGGGATCGCCCGTCTGCACCGCAATGCCAAATTTCCAGGTATCCAACGGCGGCGGTAGCGAGGGCGGCCCGTTCTTGCCTAACGTGGTGGACGCGGGCGGCGGCGGCAGGGAATTTGGCAAAGACAGCGGCAGTAATTCGATCTCTTTAAACACTCGCCCCCGCACCAGACTTACTTTCCCTAACACGGTGGCCGCAGCCAACGTGCCCTGGCAATGCAGGTCCGCATTGGCGCGTTGGGAAATGGTATCGTCCCGCATCAAGAGCACTTCTTCCGCCTGCACGTTGACGTTCAAAGCAGGGTTCTTCAGATCGGCTAGCCCCACGTGGCCCGTCACCTCCACGCGGCCACCAGAGAGCATAGCAGTGGCCTTGGTAAACGTCACGCGATCCCCCGTGGCGGCTAAATCGAGATGCACGTCCTTGATCCCCGGCAAGTTCGTGGCCACGAACGCCGCGCTGGGCACCTCCGCTTTAATGGAGCCATGCAGCAACGGTTGCGCCACCGTGCCCGTGACTTCCGCATCCACTGCGAGGTGGCCCGTAACTTCCCGCAGCGTAGGCACGAAGCGCGGAAGAAATGCCAATGATGACTCCGGCAGCCGCAGATGCGCGCGGAGAGGCAGGCTGGAAACGGCCTGGGGATTGGCTTGCAGCGCAGGGATGTCTAGCGGGAGGGAAGTTTCTAGCTGGATCGGTTGCAGGGGGGATTGCGTGAGCACGGACTGGCTGGTGAGTTTCCCCTGCGTTAGGGAAATGGTGCTGTGCAAGGTGCCGGGCTCCAGTGGATCCGTGACCTTGATCTGCGTGACATCCGTTTTCACCTGCCCTTGCAGCGTGGCTAACGTGCCCGCGAACTGGCCATGGAGGCTGACTAGCGCGCGCACGGGCAACGACTGCCCCAGCTTGCTGAGGTCCAGGCTAGGCACGTCTAGCGTGAGGGAGAGCGGCTGCGTTTGATAATCCAGCGGCACACTCGCTTGCACCGTCGCCAACAAATCCTTTTCCCGCCAGGCCTCCAGCGTGCTCACTTCCAAGCGCGCATCATGCCACGCCAGCGCACCCGCTGCGCGCCATGGGCCAGCAGTCACAGCTAACGCGGGGACGCTGGCGGTGTCTCCGCGTTGCTGGAGCGTGGCGGTGAGGCCTAACGTCTCGGGCACAGTGGAAATTTTCAGAGCGTTGATTTCCGCCGTACCATCGCCATTCAAGTTCATCGGCTGGAGGCTCCCGGAAGCCTCCCAGGCTAGTTGCACGCTGCCTTGCTCCAGCTTCGGAGCACCAAACGGCTCCCCCCAGACGGAAAGCGCGGCCACGTTTGGCAACGTCACCTTTAACTTAGCGGCTAGGGGAAGCTCCCGTTTTCCTAACTCCACCGTGCCCTCGGCGTGGATGGCGTTGTCCGCATCCAGTTGCACGGTAAACTCTGACAACTCCGCCAAGCCTGCGTGCAGGCTGGCCGCAGCGTGTAGCGACTGCAACGTGGCGTCATTTAATTTCACCCCCGCCGCTTCCACGTGGGCCTCTGCTTGCAGCGCGGACAGGTCGGCGGGCAGCGTGCCGCTGGCCGTGCCCGTGGAATGAATGGTGCCCGCGCTGGGCCACAGGCTGCCCGGCCTAATGTCCGCAGGAATGCTGGCCAAATCCCGGCAAGCCGCCTCCCAGCGGGCCGAGAACGCCTGCGGGCCACTCAAGCCTAACGTGCCGGTGGCGGAAATTTGATTCTGCTCATTCCACACCACTTGCGCGCGATCCAGCGTGAGGATCTCGTGATCCGCGTGCAGATTCGCGTCGATGGAGGCGATGGGAACGCCCGCCACGCGAAGATCTTTGGAGGTGAGCGTGGCCTGCGCTGCCCGGAGTTGTTGTGCGGCCACGTCCAGATGCCCGCTGGCGAAGGCCGTGCCAATGAGTTGCGGGCTCAGTTCCGCCAAGGCGCGCGCGTCTAATTTAAAATCCACGGCAGCGACAGCGGCGGCCACA
>JAYVOP010000075.1:0-8325 GCA_043757865.1 Verrucomicrobiales bacterium
TGGATGGTCTGCGCCTGCGTGGGGTCTGTGGGTTGGAAAAAGGAGACTGGGCCCACGGGGCGGCCCGGCTGGGCGGAGTAGTGCTCTTTCTCAGCATAGTAATGATTATGCAGCGCCTTCAAGGTGTGTGAGGAATCAAACTGCGCCCCGCCCAGGTTCGGGCGACGCAGCGTGGTGGTGTATGGATCACAGAAATAGAACTCATCCGCGACGGCCAGCGGCGTGCGATACCCTGCGAGGATCTCGAGCCCCGGAGCGCCACAATGGGAGGTGCTCAGTAACTCAAATGTCGTGGGGTCGCCATAGCGTAGTAGCGGTTTGAAGTCCGACATTGCAGGCCCCGCGTCGGTGTGACCCAGCACACTCACGAACACTGGCTCGTCCGCTGGATTCCAACTAAAGGGCGTCTGCACGCGATTCGCATAGCTTGTGCCCGGCACCATGCTCACCCCATCGGTGCCTAACGTGGTGGTGCCCTTGCGGAGAAATTTGGCGTTCGTCCGCTTGGGGCTGCCACCCAGCGGATGCAGCGCGCCATAGCCCTGACGACACGGCACAAAGACTAACTGTGACCAAAACCCTAACCGCTTAGCCTCCCGCACAAAATCATCCAAGCCCCGCCGCGCAGACGCCACCACCGGATCTCCCGCCGCTGTCGCCCTCGTGATAAACTCTAACGTGGCCACATCCAGCTCCGCATCTGTAGGCACCTGCGGAGTGGCGGTAATGCGCGCGAGCGTGGTGGCGAGCAGAGCCCCTGGGGCATCGACGCCGAAATTCCACGAAATGTGCTTGCTCGGCCCCGCCAACACATTGCTGCCTAACGCTCCCGTGGCACTCGGCGTAGCGGTGGTAAAGTGCGTCCCACTATCCGTGGAAATGGTGAGCGCGATCTGCACGGGATTCCCCTCCGGCACGTCCAGTTGATAGCTAATGTCCACCCATGTGCCGCCCGGCACAGACGTCATGTCCACGTGGGACACCACCGGATGGGCCACCGCAGCTAAGGTCAACACGGCCCCAATAAAGCCTGCTAGTAAGAGTGATGAAAGAGAGCGCATAATTTCCAAGTGATCGCCCAGTCGCCTTGTGGAAAGCGGGCTGGAGGATCACGGGGATGATGCTAAATCAGTTGATAAACGTGGCAAGCCTAGAGCCGCAATTTCTGCATAAAATGCTCTCATCGCATTTTCATCCGGCGTCGCAAATCACCCCCACGGCCTTAGCTTGGAAGAAGATAACGGCGACACCTGAGGATGCCGCGTGAAATAATCCGCCACGAACACTAACGTGCCCGGAGCCCACAGATCATCCGAGTTCAGCCACGCCAGAATTTCCCCGTGGTCTTAGCAAATCACTCCTCCAGCGCAGCCGTGTGGCCGCCATCCGGTGCGGATGTCTATGCGTTAGTTGCGCGGCATACCCTGCTTTGCTGCTGCGCCGGGCCTGTTTGCGCAAATCGTGACGACGGTGGTTTTCTTTGAAGCGGGTCTTGAGTTGTGCATGGCGTTGCTGCGCGGCACTAGCTTTTGCTCCAGGGCCACGAGCTTTGTCTGCTGCGTTTGGAGTAATTCGTCCGGGGGTTTTCCATGCAGGAAACACCGCAACGACAGCGTGAGGCGGGTGCTAAATTTTGTCATTGGCCTAACGGTTTAGCTGAAACTCTGGCAACATGCAAATAGACCATAGCAAATCTTCCACAGCCGTTAGGGAAGGTGGCTCCTGGCGCAGCACCGCCTGCTCTGCGGCGGTGGGCTGGCGGCTCAAGGCATGTTGATAGAGAAATTGTACGGGATCTCCACCAGCCGCCAGCAGCTTCTCCGCCCCCGTCTGGAGATACCCTGCCAGGATGCTGCCATTAGCTAGATCAATGGCTTCCAACGTGCTCAGATCATTGGGGCGCAGGCTCACGATCTGATCCCGATTTGGCCGCCCCAGCGTGCGCGTTAGGAAATCTGATTTCAGCAGACTCGCCCGCACCATCCGCGCTCCGCCGGGGAACTGCTGGAGCAAGGCCGCGCCTGCTAGGTGGTCCACTTTCTCTACCCACACCGGCACCGGCGGCACCTCTGTGCAGCGTTGCCAGCGGGGCGTCGCTTTGCCGAATGAGCCTTGAGCATTCGGCAGCGTGGGACTCCATTCCCACGTGGCATCACTCACCAGATGCGTGGCTTTGCCATCGAGGGAGAGGAAACGCACGTCCGCAAACAAGCCCGCCGCGTTCGGACCACTGCCCGCATTCTTGGCCACCACTAGCAGCTCATTTTCCCCCGCCTTGGGCTGCACGCGCACCGTCGTCACCACCTGCCAATCGTTGCTAGCGGTCAGCTTCTTGCCATTTAGATAGAGCGTAAATTCGTTGTCGCAAGAAAGCACCGCCGCCGCTGCCCGCAGCTTCGCAGGGGCCGTAAAGCGTTTCCGCAGGCTGATCGTTTCCCCCGCCGCAGGCACCTTCCCAGCGGCGGCGGAGTCACCCCAGATCCATTTCACCGCCACGTTAGGCTCCGCTGGTGGCAGCGGATCTTGCGCGCTGCGACGCACCACCTCCGCATCGAACTTCGTGGGCGCTGCGCCTGTTAGTTGCCAGACAGCATCCACGAATTGCTCCGCTGTGAGACGTCGCGCGCGTGGTCCGGCAAAGACGTAGCCGTGGTCATCCGTGATAGGCAACACCACTTGGCTAGCCGATTGGTAAGCCGCAGATTTACAGAGCAGCGCCAGCGTGTGCTTGAGATCATAACCGTGAGCCGCAAAATCATTCGCTAGCCAGTCCAGCAGATCCGCACTCCACGGCGGCGTGGACATGGCATCCACGGGATGCACGATCCCGCGTCCAAACATCCGTTGCCAGAGCCGATTCACGATCGTGCGCGCGAAACGGCCATTGGCGGGCATCGTCAGGAGGTCCGCTAGCTCCCGCTGGCGCTCGGCCACGGGCCGCTCCGCGTGGATCTGGCCAAGCTCTGGAAAGAGCCATGCCGCAGCCTGCGTGCGGCCTTGCGCCTTATCACAGCGATACACTTCCAGCGGCTTTTCCGCCACCACGGCGGCTAGCCCGTAGGCTTCGTTGAGTTTCCAACGGTCCACAAAGCTATCGTGACACGACGCACATTTCATGTTGATGCCCAGAAACGCTTGGCACGTGCTCTGGGCAAACTGGATCTCCACCGTCTGGCCAGCGCTCACCGTGCCCCGCCATTTAATGCCTTCACTAAATCCCGCACTAGCCGGAGTGGGGGCGATCAATTCCTTCACGAATTGATCGTAACGCTTGTTGCCTAACAACGCCCCATACAGCCACGGCGTGATCTGCTTCCGCCCACCAGTAATGAATCCCGTGCCGCCGTAATCATTGCGCAGCAGGTCATTCCAGAAGCTCAGCCAATGCTCTGTGTAGTCCACATCCCGCGCCAACAAGGCATCCACCATGCGGGCTCTTTTATCTGATGATGGGTCTGCGATAAATTTCGCTAACTCTTGCGGATCCGGCAATAGTCCAATCAAGTCTAACGACACCCGCCGCAGGAAGACCGCATCCGAAATGTTGCCCAACGGCGGCCCGTGATGTTCTGCTAGGTAAGCATCCACCAAGCGATCCACCGGATGCGTCCGCCCAGCCACCGGAGCTGGCAGCGTGACTTCCCGTGGCCGCAGCGGCGGCTCGTAATCCGGCTTCTGAAAGGCAAACCCCGCCTCCCACGCGGCCCCCTCAGTGATCCATTTTTCTAGCACGGCTACTTGCGCAGGCGTGAGCCGGGTGCCCTTCGGCGGCATTTGCACGTCTGGGTCCGTGGAAGAAATCACGTCCATCAGTTTACTCTGCGCGCTCTTTCCCGGCACCACCACCGCGCCATTCTCCCCGCCTGCCAGCAGCTTTTCCCGGTCGTTGAAACTCACCCCGCCCTTCTGCTTCGTGCCCGTGTGACACTCAGCACAATGCTCCCGCAGCAGCGGCACCACCTCATGCGCAAAGTCCACCGCCGCCAACAAAGGCGCGGTGCAGAGAAGGAAAAAAGAGACAGAGGAAAGCCAGCGGGAAAACATGCCGGATCATGGCGGCCCGCCCGCAAAATGCAAATCCGAGTGCAGGGACTCCAAGCAAGGTGGAGCGAGGCTGCTGCCGAGCCTTGGTGATGCTAGATCTCCAAGTTCAAAGAAATTTTGCCTAGCGATGCTCGCCCCCCATTTCGCTGGTCTTTACAAAGCCGATTATCGTTAGGCAAGATTACTTCGACGGCCCATGCCGTTGGTCCCGAAGCGCTCGGCCGCATCCTCGCTCCACCATTCATTCACCTCCACGCCACTACGCGAAAAACGTCGCCCTGCCGCTCGGGAAGCGCGTGACAACACCCCAGACCTCATTACTCTCGGCCACTTCTTTCCCCCCGTTCCTCCTCATGTCCTTCATCCACCAAGCCCTGCTCTATGGTCTAGCCGGGATTGCAATCCCCATCATTCTGCACCTGCTGAATCGTCGTTCTGCTAAGCAGATCGAGTGGGGAGCGATGCTCTTTTTGCTCGACTCGGTGGAATCCCGGCGGCGGCGGATTCAGTTGGAAGAGGCGCTGCTTCTAGCGGCTCGGTGCTTACTTTGTGGCCTGATTGCCTTGGCGGTGGCACGGCCATTTCAGCCGCCGGGTGGGTCAATTCCGTATGTCCTGGTGCTGCCTGCGTTCCTCATTTCCTTGGTTATGATTACCACTGGCATCATCCTGCGGGAGACGCGGAAATGGTTCTGGGGGCTGGTCATGGGCGGGTTGGCGATTCTGCTGCTGGCGGGCATCGGCGTGGGCTATGAACACTATTTGAACTTGAAACGCTTTGGGAATCAGGGGAAAAAAGACATCGTGCTTATCATTGATGGTTCCACCTCCATGCAGATTCAGAGTGGCGGCAGCACCAATTTCGACCGCGCCATTTTAGAAGCCAAGGAAGTGATCGAGAAGTCCGCCGGTGGCAATGCCTTCAGCATCATCCTCGGTGGTCCGGTGCCGTTAGTGAAGATCGGAGATCCCATTGTAAACAAGAACGACATCGGTTCCGTGCTCGATGGATTGAAACCTCTACAAGGCAAAATGGACGGCTTCGGAGCCATCACCACCGCCCTCACAGCCTTGAATCGTGGCTCGAACTTAGGGAAAGAAATCATCGTCTTTTCCGACGGCCAAGCGCTGGGCTGGAACCTAGAAGACAACACCGCCTGGGAAGCACTGAAAAGCAGCGCGCTGCAACTCAAACAAAAGCCGCCGATCATCTACCGCAAATTTCCCCTGCCTGCGGCCTTTCGCAATGTCAGCGTGTCTAACTTGAAATTTTCCCGTGAAGTCATCGGCACGGATCGCCCCGTGGGGATCGATGTCACCCTGGAGAATACCGGCACGGAAGCGATCTCGCCCACCAGCCTAACCCTAACGGTAGGCGCGGATGCCACCAAACCCCGCAGTGGCACGGCCATGCTACCACCGAACGAGAGCACGAAGATCTACCAAGAAGTGAAGCTGAACCAACTCCAGCCAGGGATGAAAGAGGTGGTGCATTTCACTCACAAATTCAAATCCGCCGGAGCCCAACTCATCTCTGCGCAAGTGACCGCTGCCGATGATCTGCCGCTGGATAACACCACGGAAACCGTGGCCCAAGTCACCGATGCGCTGCGGGTCTTGATCGTGGAAGGCACACCGAATGCAGATGTGCTAACACGCGCGGCCACCTTTGCCACGCTAGCCCTAGCGCCTAGCACCACGCTCAGCGCAGCCGCCAAGGCCGTGGAAAAGAACGATAAGAAAGACACTCTCACCGCCAAGACTGGCGTGCTGCTGGACCCGGAAGTGGTGCCGCACACGCGCTTGGCCACCATGAAGACTTTTGCCAACTACGATGTGGTGATCCTCTGCAATGTTTCCCGCCTAGCGGACTCCGCCGCCCGGCGCTTAGCGGCCTGGGTGCAGGCAGGTGGAGGCTTACTGGTGGCTCCTGGGAGCGAATCCGTGGCGGGCTTTTACAATGCCTGGCAGACGTCCGAGGGGGACAATTTAATGCCCGGAAAATTGCTTAATCAACTCGTGCAGCCCAGCTCCAAGCCGCCGTTACAACTGGCGTTGAATACCTTCACCCATCCGGCTTTAAGGCTGGTGGCCGATGCGAAACAGAGCGATCTAGGCGGCACGGTCTTGCAGAAATATTGGCGTATCGAAACGGAGGCCGCACTGGCGGCAGGAGCGTCCGTAGGTGGTCGGTTAGCCAATGGCGATCCTTTCTTAACCGTGCGGCCAGTGGGCGCGGGCTCCGTGATGATGTCCGCCGCTAGTTTTGAAAATGCCAGTGGGAACCTAGCCACGCGGCAAGCGTTCGTGCCGTTGATGCACCAGTTAGTCTATTATCTCACCGCGCCTGAGGGCCAAGCTCTGCAACATCAGCCAGCGCAGCAGATCAATCTTTCCCTCAGTAGCACTAACGCGGAAGGCGGCTTGAAGGCGGACTATTTCAAAGGACGATCTTACAACCCACCCGCCGTGGCCACGCGCGTGGAAGGCAAAACGGATGTGAACTTTAAAGAGCGGGGAATGCCCGCTGGGATGGGTAAAGACGACTTCACAGTGCGCCTCACGGGGGCGTTGCTGCCGCGCTACAGCGAGGAATATCGCTTCGATGGCTGGGGGGATGACTCCATTGATCTCTATCTCAACGATCAAAAAATCATCAGTCGTGGAGGCGAGGGAAAGCTGAAGCTAGAGGCGGGAAAGTATGTGTCCATCCGCATTGATTACCTGCAAACGCGCGACAACGCGAGCTTCCAAATCAACTGGAGCAGCGCGTCCCAGAACCGTGAAGTGATCCCGGCAGACGCGCTCTTGCCCTATTTTCCAGGCGCGGAAACGAAGGAAACCGTGGTCGGAAGTTTCAACGTGCTGGGGCCGGATCACGTGGCGCGGGCACTGCCGCTAATATTTACCAAAGCGGGTCTGCAAGCGCGGCTGGGCACGGACATCATCCCCGGCATCTACCAAGCCAAGGTGCCGGACGAGCGTCGCGCGGACTTCGCCAAACTGATGGATGCGCAGGGAAATTTCCTCTTTGCGGTGACCGATGATCCCGCTGAATCCCGCCTGGAACAATGGACGGAGCGTGATTATACCTCAGTGAAAAGTTACTTTGAATTCCTCCAACCGAAGACTGCCGCAGAGATTACTAACATCCTCGCAGGGCGGGAATTCGGTGAGGAACTCTGGCGCTATCTGGCGCTGGGCGCGTTATTTATCCTGCTAGCCGAGGTCGCCCTGACACGCTGGATCGCGTTGAATCGCAGGGCTGGCGAGCAAGTGAGCTTAGACTTTGAGCACAAGTTCACTGCGCCCAAGCAGTTCACCGATCAGCTCAGCAAAATCAAAGCCGCCACCGCCGCATGAAGAGGAAGCGGCTCCACCAACTCACCCGTAGCAGCCGACGTAAGTCGGCCCTCTCACCCGTTTAACGTCCCCAGCTAACTCCCGCCTGTGCCTGAATCCACTCCATTAAGACCTGACCTTCTGGGTTCCGAAATCGCCACGCCAGTGTTGTGGCTGTTAGCGTTAGCGTTGCTCGGGGCGTGGGGCTTTGCCCATCATTTTAAATCTCGCCTCACCACCAAACCTCTGCAACTCAGCTTCCTGGCCGGGCGGGTGATCCTGGGCATGATCGCGCTGTGGGCCTTATCCCAGGCGGTTTCCCGGCATCTGCTGCTGGAGAGCAACTGGTCACTCTGGACCAGTGCCTTTGTCGGAGCGTTAGCCATCGAGTTCGCTCTCACGGTGTATCAGTTGGAAAAACAACTCGTCACGCCCAAGTTAGGGAAATGGCTGCTGGCCCTGCGGATCGGCAGCATCGCCACCGTGTTAGCGATTCTGTGGCAGCCCGTTTTTGCGCGGGATGAGGCGCGGAAGATCGAGCGTAAAGTCGTGGTGCTGGTGGATGATAGCGGCTCCATGCAAATCCCGGATCCGCAGATGTCCGTAGCGGAAAAGATGTCATTGGCCAGCTTCTCAGAATTGGCATCGCTGAAAGATCGTCCGCGTTTGGAGCCCTCTTTTACCACGCTGCAAACGAGCCTCACGGCCTTGGATAAGGCGTTGGGCACTTTAGGATTGCCCGAAGGCTTCGGCTCGGAAGCTGAAACCGCGCTACTGACGGAGCGGCACGATGAAATTTCCAACTTAACCAAAGAGCTGCAAACCAACGCTGAGGCGGTGCGCAAGGCCGTGGGCGAGGTCAAGGAGTTGCCGGAGGATGCGAAGCAGGTGGTTAATGAAGTAGATAAAAACCTGCGTGAAGGGTTCCATGATCGCCTGA
>JAYVOP010000076.1:0-29786 GCA_043757865.1 Verrucomicrobiales bacterium
ACCAGTGCTCCAGCAAGACTTCCAGCGGCTCACCCAGCGCAGCTTAAAATACCTCCGCTGGCTCCGTGCCTACCTTTTTATAGAAGCTCCCTGGAGCGCGGTGGTGGCCGCCCTGAAGGATTCTTATGCGGTTTTTTAGAGCCAATGTGCGACACCGTTGTTTCCATCAGATCATCCAGACCTCACTGCCAGAGGCGTGGCGCTTCTTTTCCGATCCTCGGAATCTCTCCAAACTCACCCCGCCCACCCTCGGTTTTGAAATTCTCTCCCCAGATTTACCCTCCCAAATTTACGCTGGCATGTTGATCCAGTATCGGGTGCTCCTGCTGCTAGGCATTCCCATGACGTGGCTCACGGAGATCACGCAGGTGCGCCAGGAGGCTTTCTTTATCGACGAACAACGCGTGAGCCCATATGCCCTCTGGCATCACGAACACCATTTCCGAGCGCTGGATGATGGCACCGTGGAAATGAAGGGCCAGATTACCTATCGTTTGCCGTTTCAACCTCTCGGGGAAATGGCACATGGGCTCGTGGTGCGTCCACAATTGAAGCGCATTTTTGCATTACGTGAGCAAGCGATGCAGCAGTTGTTCCCTCACTAACAAGACCTAACGTCGCCACTGGAGCACGGTTTCTACCTTGGCGGTGGCGGGCACCCGGAAGAGTCGGATCAAGGCGTAGATGGCCATAGCAATATTTCCCAGCAAGCAAATAACCACCAACCATAGCGCTGCGCGCCACCAGGAATGCTGTTGCCACGCCACCCAAAGCCAGAAGGCGAGGAAGGCGAAATAAGTATCGAACAACGTGGCAATGAACCACGGGTGCGTGGCGACGGCCCGGGGCGTGTCCCACAACGCCACCTGCATGGAGGCCCAGGAGGTGACGCAAAGCATGGCGACTAAGATGCCGATGAATAAGCAGCGTAGCAGGGGGATCATGATTGTAGGAGGGGGTTGTTAGGCTTGGTGTAAATGGCCTGCACCACGCTGATGTTGCGCTGGGCAAAGGCGGCCTCACAGTATTGTAAATAGTAGTTCCATTTTCGGATGAAGGCTTCATCAAAACCCTGCGCGCGCACGGCGGGAAGTACGGCATTGAAACGCTGGAACCATTCTCGCAGAGTGCGCGCATAGCTGAGGCCCAGGTCTTCTAGGTCATGTAGAAAGAGATTCCCAGTTTGGCTAAATGCGTGACTAACACGGCCAATGCTCAGCAGCAGCGAGCCCGGGAAAATGTGTTTTTGGATCCAATCCACCCCACGTCGCAGCTCCGCATGGCGGCTGTCTGGCACCGTGATGTATTGCACTCCCACCAGCCCAGCAGGCTTCAGCAAGCGGGTTAGTTGTTGGCAGTAAGCTGATAAATATTGATCGCCTAACGCCTCCATCATCTCGATGGAAATGATCTTATCATACTGGCCCGTCAGGTCGCGGTAGTCGCGTAATTCCACTGTGATACGATCGCTCAGGCCCGCAGCGGCCACGCGCGCTTGGGCATAGTCGAACTGTTGTTGGGAAATAGTAACGGTGGTCACGCGGCAGCCATAATGCTCCGCCGCATAGCAGGCCAGCCCGCCCCAGCCCGTGCCGATCTCTAGCAGGTGGTCCGTAGCGCAGAGTTTGGTCTTGCGACAGAGCGCGTCATACTTGGCTAGTTGCGCGGCTTCCAGCGTTTGCTCCCGGCTGGTAAAGCAAGCGCTGGAGTAAGTGAGCGTGGGGTCCAACCACAGTTTATAGAACGCATTTCCCAGATCATAGTGCTCCGCAATATTGCGCTGCGCAGTGGTCTTACTATTCGGGCGCAGCAGGTGTTGCACGCGATTCCCCCAGCGCAGCAAATTCAAAGCGAGGGCTTGGGTGCGGCCACCACTCAGGCCTGGGCCGTTTTCCAAATTTACAATCGCCCAGGCAATGACGCGCTCAATGCTGGGCGTATCCCAGTCGCCATCCACATAGGATTCGCCAAAGCCAATGTCGCCATAGCGGAGGACTTTTTGGAAAAAGTCATCGCGATGGATCGTCATTTCCGCCTGCACGGCAGCCTCACGCGAGCCGATAAATTGGCGGATTCCATCTGGCAACGAAAGCGCTAGGCCGCCTTCCTTCATGCGTTGCAAAGCTGGTAAAACCAGTCTGCGGCTTAGAGAAGGTGAAGCCGCCCGCTGGGCGGAAGTGGCGAGGATGGAGGTAGCGTTGTGCATATAAATAGGGATTGGGAACGCAGTGCCGCCCAGGGGGCGGCACCATTTTCAGTGGCGATGAGGATGATAGACGTCTTGCTGGAGTTCCGGCTGCGCGCCCTTCCGAATGAACGGCAAACCCTTCCACCACAGCCGCAGCGCTTGCCAATGGATCAGCATGATAACCTTGAGCGTGACGAAGGGAAATTTCAGCGTTAGCCAAGCCAGCCGCGCAGAAGTCAGTTCACACCTTGGCCCGCTCAGCGCGCTCATGAGGATTAGCTCATCCCCTTGGCGATCATCAATGTGAAGGTCCAGGTGCTCGTCCGGCACCCGGAGCTTGAAATCGAAGCTGAGATCCAGCGGGGAGAAGGGCGAAACGTAGAAATGCTTGGGTGTCACTAGCTGATAGAAATTTTCCCGCGTCGGTTGCGGCAGCAGATACGGTTTCATTTCCCGAAAGGTATTCCCCACCTGCACCACCGCGCCCACGGGAGAGCCCGCAGCATCCGAACAGAAGTAAAAGGAGACCGGATTGAAAATATAGCCTAACACGCGAGGCAAGGTCACCAAGATCACGCGCGTATCGACTGGCAACGCATGACCTTGCTGTGCCATCCACGCGAGAACGTTCGCCTTGACGCTGGCAGTCTGCATTCCCGGCAGTGTGAGGTGGTCGCGATCCCTAAATTCATAAAGGTTCCAGCGATTCCGAGCAAAGCCCCAGACCGTTTTGGCCACGGTGTCCACCTCATCCAGATCCAGCGCAAAATAAAATAACTCATAGTTAAACTGATGCACCTTCGGCTGCAACCGATGGTGCATGATCTTGCATTCGTAGAGGCAGGAGCGGAGAGACATCGGTTGAGTATACGTTTGACGAAAGGATCTGGATGCCATGAAAAGTGGCGCGAGGCGGTGCCCGAACCAGTCGTGGTTATGCGCCTCCGAATTCTGTAAAAACTCAACTAGCGAAAATCGGCTCACTGCTTTGCTGGGCCGATTTTCGCTAGCCATTATTTCTTTGCCCTCCGGGCGGGAAATCACGATTGGTTCGGGCACAGCCTCGCTCCACCTTTTTTGCTTGTTTCACCTCCATAGATCTTTGCCAGCAACCGCCCGTGCGCAGGCCAATGCGCTAGTGAAGCCGTCCTCATGGAAGCCATATTTAAACCATGCTCCAGCGTAATAAGTCGTCTGGTGAGGCCCTAGCGCGTTCAGTTCTGGTAAACGAAGCTGCGCTTTGAGAGCCGCTAGGTCAAACAACGGATGTTCGTAAGCGATCTCCCGCAGGACATGCTGCGGGGCGATGGCGTCCTGGCTGTTGAGCGAGACGAAATAGTTTTTCGTCTGCGAGACTCCTTGCAACCGATTCATCCAATAGTGGGTGGTCGGCCTGCCAGCTTGATCGTAGCGATAGTTCCACGCGGCCCAAGCGCATCGGCAGCGCGGCATGACTCGCGGGTCGGTGTGCAGGGTTGCGTGATTTGGTTGATATTTGAAAGGCGTCAGGAGCGCGCGCTCCAGTGGCGTGGCATCGGCTAGCATGGCTAGCGATTGATCTGCGTGAGATGCTAGAATGACTTTGGGAAAGGTGTCCGTGCTGCCGTCATCCGCCGTGATCGTCACGCTGTCCGGGGTGCGGGTGACCCTCTGCGCAGAGCCCCTTACGGTAAAATTCGCGCCGAGGGTCGCCCGAATTTTCTGCACATAATTTTTCGCGCCCCCGTCCACGGTCCACCATGGATGCTGAGTATGCAGGCCTAGGAAACCGTGGTTATGCCAGAAGCGTAGCAAGGTAACTGCGGGAAATTGCGCCATCTTTTCCGGCGGTGTGCTCCACACCGCGCTGCTCATGGGCACCAAATAGCGCTGCCACATGTCTTGGCCATAGTTGCGGGTGGCCACGTATTCTCGCAGCGTCATGGCGGCATAGCGCGGATCGTCTAACGCGGGCACGGCCTCGCGGTTAAAGCGATTGATGGCCAACAACATTTTCCAGTGGCGTGGATTCAACAGGTTCCGCCGCTGCGCGAAAAGGAGATTTAAACTACCGCCGTTATATTCCAAGCCCGAGGGCTGATGCTGCACGCTGAATGACATCTCCGTGCGTTTAGTGGCCACGTTTAATTCTGCAAAGAGCCTTGTTAGGTTCGGATAGGTCACATGATTAAAGACCATGAACCCAGTGTCGATAGCCACCTCGCGCTCACCTTCTGGCACGCTCACGGTGTTGGTGTGCCCGCCTAAGTAAGCATTCTTTTCATAAAGCGTGATGGCGAAATGTTTCCGCAGTAAATAAGCTGCGCCCAGTCCGGCAATCCCTGCTCCAATAACGGCTATACGCTGCATTGCTAGTTCCTTTCCTGCTGTACGCTAACTGGCACAGGCTTCAGATTCCACACGATACCGAGCCACGAAAGCACCTTCAAACCATAGTAAGTGAGATCAATTTCCCACCAGCGAAATCCCTGCCGCGCGGAGGCCATGTAGCGGTGGTGATTGTTGTGCCAGCCTTCCCCTAACGTAAGCAAAGCCAGCCAGAAATTGTTGCGACTATCATCCTCAGTTTTGAAAGGTCGCGAACCCCAAACGTGCGCTAGGGAGTTGATAAACAAGGTGGCATGCAACAGTACCGTGGAGCTAAGGAAGAAGCCCCAGACAAACATTTGCCAACCGCTCGTGTTCCAGCCCATCGCCTGCAACCAAGCTCCCAGGCCGTAGAGCGCTCCGCCCATGAGCGCAGGCACAATGAGATCGAAGCGATTCAAAAACACCAACTCCCGATATTTCGCAAAGTCCTTAACGGACTGATAGTCGGTAGGGAAATTCCGACTGCTGGTCATCCAACCAATATGCGACCACCAGAAGCCTTTGACCCCAGGGGAATGCGCATCTTCTTCCGTATCCGAATGGCGATGATGATGGCGATGCGTAGCCGCCCACCACAGCGGGCCGCGTTGAATAGAACTATTACCCAAGGCCGCAAAGACGAATTGCGCCACCCGGCTAGTGTGGAAGGTGCGATGCGAAAAATATCGATGGTAGAACGCCGTGATGGCGAACATCCGCAGCACATACAAGGCCACCGCCACCAACACTGCGACCCAACTCCATCCGACCCAAATGATGCCCAAACAGCCGACATGCAAAAACACAAACGGCAGCGCCCGCCTCCATTCGAAGCGATCCGGCAGCGCCCGTGTGACTGCCGCGCCAGCCGGAAAGTAGTCGGAGTCGAACCATTGGCGCATCGTATGCGCGAGCGGTATGATCATGGAGGAAAGGAAAGACACTGTGGATGAATGAGCTAAATTTATGATGGCATATAAGCTAACGGCTTATCAACGAAGCAATCAGCAGGATGGTTGCCAGTATTTAAAAAAAATTTACCGGAGGGTTTTCTTCTTGAGCATGAGCGGGGCTTGAGTTATAATGAATCTTCTGGTTTGCCCACGACCACTTCCCATGCCCAACCTAACATGCTGTATGTTCAATCCCACACCCTCCCCGCCAGTTGATTATGAGGAAATCTCCTCACTCATTCACCGCATTGCCCAGGCGGATCACCGCGCTTTGACGGAGTTCCATCAGCGCTTTTCTAACATGTTATTTGGCATCGCCTTTCAGGTGCTGCATCACGCAGAGGACAGTGAGGATGTGGTGCAGGAAGTCTTCACTACGCTCTGGAATAAGGCCCAACAATATTCCGATGACCGCGGCAAGCCGACCAGTTGGCTCATGGCTCTGGCACGGAACAAGGCCATCGATAAGTTGCGCAGCCGCGAGCGCAGGAATCGGCTTAATGACGGCTTTCAGCAAACTCCAGAGATGGCCAAAGGGTGGGAGGCACCCTCGCCCGCGCGTGAAGTGGAAGTTAAGGAAATCTCGCAACAGTTACGCTCAGCCGTCATGCAACTGAACCCGGAGCAACAGCGGGCGATTCAGCTATCATTTTTTGAAGGCCACACTCAATCCGAAATTGCTGAGCGTACGGGAGCCCCCATCGGCACGGTCAAAGCCCGCATTCGTCGAGGTTTGGGGAAGCTGCGTGACCTAGTGGAACCCTAATTAATTACAATTTCACCACCGATTTTTCGAGCTGCTCAATCAAGAAATTCCAGCGAGTTTTCAAGTCCGTAAGTTCAAGGAAATCCTGCCGCTGCTGGCCGTCTGTCAGGAAATTGGCGGCTAGTAAATCCAGCAGCATGGATAATTCTTTCACTTGCGAAAAATGTGCTAGTAACGAACTGGAGCTTTCATTACCTACCACCATCAGCGGGTTGATCAGGGTAAAGAGTTGCGTAGCTTGGGCTGCAGTGATCGGCACTTCTGCCTGGGGCAGAGCCACTGGAGTTACCCGAGCGATGCGATAGGGCACCTGTTGCACCCACTCAATGATGCGCACCCGGTGCAAACCTTGCAGCATCAGACGGCTAGTGCCATCCGGGTTTTCCACACAAGCCCGCACGAAGCCGCAAGTGGTCATGGGACGGATGCGCGAGTCTAGCTCATCCGCTTCCGACCATTGACTAAGTCCATCCAAATAGCCGATGGCAAACATCCGCTCCGCACTCAGAGCGGTGGCTAACATGCGCTGATAACGTGGTTCAAAAATGGACAACGGAAGCAGCGAATGCGGGAATAATGTGCATTGAGACAAAACCATAATTGGCAACGTCTCTGGCAACGTCGGATGGGGAGGCATAGACATGGTAAGGAGAATCTAAAAAGATACGCGGCAGATGGATGGATTGAGGCAAGTATTTGCATGAATTTCACTGTTGTTAGCAACAGACACGCTGAGTTACTCCCACCTAACTGAATAGGGAATGCCAGAAATTAAACTAGCGGAGTTACTCTTCCGTGGGGAGGAAGCAGCCACGGCTCATCAGCAAGGCCATGAGTTGGCCGGCAAATAATCCTGCTACTAGCAGGGCGGCCAAGCGTCCGCTGCTGGCGTCTGCGGTGTGGGTGGACGCGCCCCAGGCAGTGGTTATTTCTCCCCACGGGAGGTTCCAAAACGCACCCATGGCGGCCCCGGAGGTGACGATAAATAATGCGGCGGCTAGCCACCACGCCCATTTCTTCCGGGCGCTGATTCCTCGCATCGCGAGCAGGTACCCGACTAATCCGATGCCCAGTGCGCACCAGCCCGCTGAACCGCCGAGCATCTGACTGCCAGCAGGCACCACGCCGCCGCACCACAGCAAACTACCGAGGCTGATGAATCCTAAGCCACAGGCCAGCCAGAGCATGAGCAGTGGCTCTGGCACCGCATCGGTCCAGCGCGGGCGCGGATCACTGAGCCGACATAATTCTAGCAGATAGCCGCGTTGGTAAATGGCGATGAGCACTAACGGTAAGGCCACTCCACCCAGCCCGATGCCGAGCAACAGCTGACCTACGTTCACTAGCACGCCATGATCGAACCGCCCCTCCGCTGGCACGAGGAAAAACACCCCCGCCACCAGCACGCCTATCCCCATCAGCATGGCCATGGCCACGAACCAGCCGCCCGCATGGACTAGCGGCACCGTCCACCGCCGCCGCCGGAGCGAGCCCACGCCTGCCAGCACCAAGGCAAGGCTTGGCAACCCGAGCAACCACGTGCGCACCCAGGCCAGCCGCCACGGCCATGGCTCCTGCTCCCGCACGGCCCGCACCCAGGCCGCTGGCACGGCACACGCCAGCACCATTCCTAGTAGGATCAAAATGACTCCGCCCCAGATCATGCCCACACCACGTTCCTGCCAACCAGTGGCGTCCCAAGGCTCTGCTAACGCCCGTTCCACCTCCTCTAGCGGGGCCGCTGCTAACGCTTGAAAGGGAGATATTTCCACTAGCTCCGGCACTTCCATTTCCTCCTCCATCTCTACGTCCCCCACCCCACCCCACAGCCCCGTTGCCATGTGTGAAAGCGTGGGAAAGATCGCACTCTCTGACCATTCCGGCGGAGGCGGACACGCGCCCCCCGAGCCCTGCCGCACGGCGTGCAACAACTCTTGTAAATTTGGGAAATCAGCAGAAATGTCAGGGCTCGATCTGGCTACCATAAGCCCGCATCCTTCACCACTTTTCCCCCACCTGCAAATCCCTAAGCGCGCCATGCCGCATTCCTCACCATCATTCACCGCCCCACCCGTGGCCCTCACTGTCGCAGGTAGCGATAGCTCTGCTGGGGCCGGGCTCCAGGCGGATCTGAAGACCTTCAGCGCGCACCACGTCTATGGGCTCAGTGCCGTCACGTGCGTCGTTTCCGAACTCCCTGGCCAGGTCAGTCAGATCCATGCCATGCCCGCGGCCATGCTGCGGGATCAGTTGGAAATTTTGCTGCGCGGATTCCCGGTTAGGGCGTTGAAGACTGGAATGCTATACTCCGCCGATCTCATCACCACCGTGGCCGCTGTGCTGCGCAGCATCCCACCAGCGCAGCGCCCGGCGGTGGTCGTGGATCCGGTCATGATCGCCACCAGCGGCCACGCGTTAGTCCAGGCGGATGCGGTGGCGGCTTATGAAACCCTGCTCTTTCCCCTGGCCACCGTCATCACCCCTAACTTAGATGAAGCCACGACCCTGCTAGGAGAAAAAATTTCCACCGCGGAGCAAATGCCCGCTGCCGCCCGCGCCCTAGCCGCGCGCTACGGCTGCGCAGTGCTGCTGAAAGGCGGCCACCTGGCGAGTGCGGAGGCGGTGGATCTCCTCTGCCAGGGCTCCACGCTCCAGTCCTACGCCGCACCATTTGTCCCCGGCGTGCGCACCCACGGCACTGGCTGCACTTATGCGGCGGCCCTAACCGCAGGGCTGGCACAGGGGTTAGACCTAGCCGCAGCCGCCGCTGCGGGGAAACGCTACGTCACTGCCGCCATCGCCCAATCCTTCCAGTGGGGCTCCATCCAGGCCCTCAACCACGCGGCCACGTTATGAAATATTTCCTCCTCAGTCTAGCCCTTACGAGCATGTTAGTGGCCCAGGAAATGGTGGTGGATCAGCTCACCTCCGCACAGCTCCAGGAAATCTATCAACGCCTCCAATCTTCCACCCTGCTAGCCCCCAAACTCACCGACGATGAACTGAACCGAGCGGCCATCCACGGCTTGCTTGCACGGCTGGGCACGGGCTTCACCATCGGCCCCGTGGCACCCACTGCTCCGCAGAAATTAGTCTCGGAATTACTCAGCCCTAACGTGGCTTACCTGCGCCCGGCCACCTTCAACCTAGCGGAACTTCCCACCGCCGATGCCGCCCTGGAAACCCTGGCTAGATCCACTGCGAGCACCTTGATCCTAGACCTGCGCAGCCCCGCTCCGCCGGGCGATCCTGAGGCCGCCGCCGCTTGGCTCAGTCGCTTTATGCCTACGCAGACCCCACTCTTTACCGTGCGCACTAGCGGCTCGCCCACGCCCCAGGCGTGGCTAGCCAAAGGCGAACCCCGGTGGACCAAAGATTGCCTGCTGTTAGTGGATCAGGACACTGGTAACATTGCCGAGGCCCTAGCCGCCGTGCTCCAGCGGGATCGGCACCCGCGCCTCATCGGCTCCCCCACCCTGGGCCACGCCATCCGTTATGCCGTGCAGGCGCTCACGCCCACGCTGGAAATGCGTTGGGGCCTAGCCGAACTTTGGTTGGACGGCCAGCACAGCCTCTTCCGCCACGGCCTCACGCCAGACTTAGCGGTAGCGTTCGATCCCGCCACCAAAGCCCGCCAATTCAAGGCCAGCGAGACCACTGGCATGAAGCCCTTGGCCTTCGATCAAGAACGCCCGCACCGCAACGAGGCCGCCCGCGTCGCCCATCAAGACCCCACGTTAGACTACCGCATCGCTCCCGCCGAAGCCCCGCCAATGCGCGATCCCGTCCTCCAACAAGCCCTGGATTACCTCACCGCCCAACCCCTGCGGAAATAGCGGTGTGGGCTGTGATCGGTGGGGTTTTATAGGTTGCACCGAGGGCTTGGACTCATAGGATGGCGTATGGAATCTGAAGTCATTGATAAGGAAGCGATGCTAATGCCTAACATGGCAGCGGCCATGATGCCGCGGCTCCGATCCGAGACTAACTACCGACGCGCCCACGGCCTCGCTCCCTTCCATCCACTCACCTGGAGGGCGCAGCATGGTTCCTGAGGTCACCGCGCAACTGCGGCCCCGCACGGGCTGGGAAAGTCAGGATCTAGGGCTGGCGCTGGTCCGGGGGCAACTGGGCGCGCTGCTCTGGCAATGGCTCGTGGTGCTGGGGCCCATGTGGATCGGCCTGGGCTGGGCGCTGCGCTATCACCCAGGGTGGTTTCTTTTCCTAACGTGGTGGCTCAAACCGCTCTATGATCGGCTGCCGCTGTTCACCCTGAGCCGTCGCCTTTTCGGCCAGGAAACGCGGCTGCGCGATGTGCTGCGTGCGTGGCCGAAGCTGTGGCTGAAAGGAAATTGGTGGTTTCTCACGCTCGGGCGATTCTCCTTTTACCGCTCCTTTGCAATGCCGATCAAAGTGCTGGAGGGCGCCACGCATAGAACTTATCGGCGGCGGCTCCGCCTGCTGCTGCGGCAGGAAGGGGACTCCACGATGATCTGGATCTCGTTAGGCTGGTTGCTCATTTCCTTGCTCGTCACGTTGGCTTGCTGGTCGTTGTGGAGTTCGTTATCGGTGAATTTAGAAAGTGATGATAGCTCACCCGTATGGTGGCAGATCTTTAGCAATCGGGGGCCGCAGATAGATCTGAGCACGTGGTGGACGTTTGCCATTCTGCACCTCGTGGGCATGACGCTGACGGAGTTCTGGTATCTGGGCGGGGGCTTTGGGCTGTATCTGAATAGCCGCTCGCATTTGGAAGGCTGGGACATCGAAGTGAGCTTCCGCAGCCTAGCCGCGCGCTTGGCGGAAATCACCGGACGCGCGGTGATCGTCATCGTGCTCGGCTTGGGGCTCTCCCAGATGCCCGCTGCGCAGCCTGCGGAAGCGCTCACGGAGCAGACGCTGAGCCAAGCGGAGATTGAGCAACGGGTGAAGGACATCAAGGCCGCGCCTGATTTCAAAGTGCTCAGCGAAGAACACACGGTCTATGATGATGTCAGCGGGCCGGATTGGAATTGGGGCTTTCCTGACCTGTCCTGGCTGGGTTCGTTGATGCAGTTCGTTGTCTGGCTAGGCTTGGTGGGGTTGATCGTATTTCTGCTGTGGAAACTTTACGAGCATCGGGGTGCCTTCCGCTTCCGGCCTGGGCCTCCAGTGCCGGAGGTGGCACTCAGCAAGGCCCGGGTGGTGTTAGGCATGGAAGTCACGCCAGAGTCCTTGCCCGCCAATATACCCGCCGCTGCGGCCGTCTGTTGGCAAGCCGGGGACGTGCGAGGCGCGCTGCGCCTGCTCTATGCGGGCAGCCTGCATTGGATGATCCAACGCGCCCATTTACCCATCCAAGAAAGTGACACCGAGGGCGACTGCCTGCGCCACAGCCAAGCCCTGCCCATCCCGCCGCAGCAATATTTCTCCAGCCTCACCCAGACCTGGATGGAACACGCCTACGGCTACCGCATCCCCGCCACGTCCACCATGGAACAGTTGCTAGCGCAATGGCCATTCGGGGGCTAAAGACACCTTTTGCCCTCCTAACCTATGATTACTTTTCGTAACCCTGAGTGGCTGGTGCTGGTGCCGTTCCTGGTCCTGGCGGGCTGGTGGGGGCGGCGGCTGCGGTTGCAGGCTCCGTTACGGGTGGCGTTGCTGCTAGTGGTCTTGCTGATTTTAATGCGACCGCAGGCGCATTGGCAGCAGGAGGGCATGGATCTCATGGTGCTGCTGGATCGCTCTGAGAGCACGGAGGGACGCGTGGATCAATCCCTGCCAGAGTGGACAAAATTGCTAGAGGAAGGGAAACGGAATCGGGAGGATCGGCTGCGCTTCGTGGACTTTGCCAAAGACCCGCTGCCGCAAGATGTGGGCGGCAGCACGTTTACCGGAGACCGCACCCTAACACGCACCGCGCTGGCCATCCAGGCTGCGCTGGCGTTGCGGGAGCCGGAGCGGGCGACGCGGCTCCTGCTCTTTACGGACGGCTTTGCCACGGAGCCGTTGACTGGCCTAGCCGAAAAATTACAACGGGAAAATGTCCCGCTGGACGTGCGTTTCTTCAATGAACCTGCGGGCGAGGACTATCGGCTCACGAAGTTAGAGGCCCCGCATCGTGTTCAGACATCGGAGCCGTTTCTCATTGAGGTTTCCATCACGGGGCCAGTGGACGCGCCGGGGAAAATTCCCCTCACCATTCTGCGTAATGGCGAGCACCTAACACAGACGGAAGTCACCCTGAAAAAGGGCACGGGCAGGGCGCAGTTTACGGATCGGAGCAGCCGCACGGGCGCGCAAAAGTATGAGGCGCTAATTACGCCGCCGAATGATTTGCATCCAGGCAATAATCGTCAGGAAACGTGGGTGGAGGTCGTCGGTGGTCCGCGGTTGTTGCTCGTTTCTGGCTTTGAAAATGATCCGGTGGGCACGGTCCTGCGCAGCATGGACTATGATGTGGAAATCGTGACCCAGCCGGAATCCCTGCATCCAGGCCAGTTGGCGGGCTGTCGGGGGGTGATTTTTAACAATGTGCCCGCCCATGCGGTGCCCGCAGATTTCCTGGCGTCGCTGGATTTCTTTGTGCGGGAGCAAGGCGGTGGCTTCCTCATGCTCGGCGGGAAACGGAGCTTTGGGGCGGGCGGCTATTTCCATTCCGCCGTGGATGCACTGCTGCCAGTATCCATGGAATTGAAGACGGATCAACGAAAGACCGCCGTGAGTATGGCGATCGTGATGGATCGTTCTGGCAGCATGGGAGCCACCGTCCCAGGCGGAATGAAGAAGATGGATCTAGCAGATGAAGGCGCAGCTAAGGCGATTGAAATGCTCGGCTATACGGACTCCGTGAGCATCATTGCGGTAGATAGTGAGGCACACATTCCGGTGAGTATGCAGATGATTAAGGATGAGGCAAATCGGCAAACGATGATGCAGATCTCTCGACGGATTTCCGTGGGCGGTGGCGGCATTTACACTTACACAGGGTTGAAGGCTGGCTGGAAGGCGCTGAAAGACACCAAGTATGGCACGCGGCATTTGATCCTCTTTGCGGACGCGGCGGATGCCGAAGAACCGGACGATTATAAGCGGCTGCTAGCCGAAATGACGAAAGAGGGAGCCACGGTCAGTGTCATCGCGCTAGGGACGAAGACCGACAGTGATGCGAAGTTCCTGGAAGACGTGGCGCGGTTAGGGAAAGGGCGCATTTTCTTTACCAATGATGCCACGGAGTTGCCGAACATTTTCACGCAAGAAACGGTGGCGGTGGCGCGCAGTGCCTTTGTGGAAGAGCCCGTGCCTTGCAAGTCCACGGGCGGCTGGGTGGAGATCGCGGATCAGCGGCTGGACTGGCTAGCAGAGCTGGGTGGCTATAACCTGAGCTATAAAAAGGACTGGGCCAGCCAAGCCCTCATCACCGCGGATGAATACGCTGCGCCCTTGGTGGCATGGGGTCAGCGGGGCGCGGGGCGGTGTGCGGCGGTATCATTTCCGCTGGCGGGACCAGCGAGTGAGCAGGCGCGGAACTGGCCGGGCTATGGGGATTTCATCCAGACGTTAGGCCGCTGGCTGTTAGGTGCGGAAGTGCCCGCCGGGCTGGGCCTGAGGCAGGAACTGCGTGGCACGGAGTTGGCGCTAGACTTGCTGTTCGAGCCGCAGTGGGAGGCGGCGTTTGCGGCCACGCCGCCGTTGATCGTGCTAGCCGAAGGCGCACGGGCGGAAGTGAAACGGGAGCTGACGTGGCGGCGGCTTTCCCCTGGACACTATTCGGTGCGGGCTGATTTGGGTGAAGGGCAACTGGTGCGGGGCGTGATCCAAGCGGGGAAGCATACGTTGCCCTTCGGCCCGGTGGCGGTGGGGCGGAATGCGGAATGGGCGTTCGATGCTAAGCGGTTAGAGGAATTGCGGCAAACCTCGCTGCTGAGCGGGGGGCGGGAGTTACTAGATTTAAAGAGCGCCTGGAAAAGCCCGCCCGCACTGGAGTGGACGGACCTGCGCCACGGCTTGCTAGTGCTGGCACTCGTGCTCATGCTCGCGGATGCGCTGGTCACCCGGCTCGGCTGGAAACTCCCAAGATGGAACGCCCGCCCCAAGCAGTCTTCCACCCCCACCTCGGCAGCCATCCAAGCCCCGCCGAGCCTACCCACGGCTCGCCTACCATCCGCAGAACCAGTGGCTCCGCCCATTCCCGCAGAACATCGTCGTGCCCGCTTCGCTCGTGCCAAAGGCCAGCCGAGGGAGCCGTGAAGGGTGCTATTTCAAGGCCACAAATTCGTCCGCACCTAGATCACATTTCTTGTCCGCTGCGCGCGGTTGGCCGTCGATGTCCAGTTCGCCTATCGGGCAGAGGAACGTAGACGGAGCCTGGTCCTTGGCCCCGGAGGAGGACAGGATGTGGAGGTCCACGGTGCCACTCGTGAGCGCGAACTTGGGATCGGCAAAAGTAGAGTGCGCGTCTTGGCCCGTGATGGCTTTCCAAGCGGCAAAGCCGACGCGATAGAAACCGCTCCACATCCACTGCGCACTGGTTACGGCGGCGGTTCCGCTGCCGGAGTAGTAGCAGTTATAGTCGATGAAGTTGCTCGCATTACCACGCCCATCCCAGTTGCCGAGGAAGCGATTCGTCTTAGATGCGCAAATGATGTTCTGAATCACGGAGCAGGCCTGGACGTTGATTTGAATGACGATTTCCCCCACGCGGGAGGTGGAGTTATCATTTTCAAAGAGACTGTTATTCCGCACCATGGTGTTCTTCACTCCACCGCTGGAAATGCTAGGATCTCCGCCTAGGATGACGCCCGCCACGTGATTCTGGTAGAGCCAGTTGTTGGTGACTAGGCAGTTGTCTGAGCAGGTGCGCGCTTTCTCACTGCCGACTTCGATGCCGATGTTGCTATGATGCACTTTGTTACGCTCAATGAGGATGTTCTGGCCGCCATCCACATAGATGCCGCCCGCCGCCCGCACGCCGCCGTAGGCCGGATTACTGAGGCTGTCGATGTTGTAGATCTCGTTGCCACGGATGGTGCCATTGCGCGCCCGATCCAGTTCGCCCCCGCCCCGGGCCACGCCTTCGTAGCCGATGCAGTCGATGCCGATGTTGTTCGAGTCATGAATCTTGCAGTTGAGGACGGAGAAATTTTCTACATTGCCGTTAAAGGTGACGGTCTCTGACCAGCCCGCTTTGATGGCATAGACTTCACAGTTACTGATCTCGATGTTGTTCACGGAACTAGCCACAGAGGTGCCCAGCACGGCAATCCCATTGGCTGTCCCTTGCGGTCCGGTCTTCTGCCAGAGGGTGGTCTCGACGTTGTGCACAGTGCAATTTTTGATGGTGAGGTGGTGGGAGGTGCCCCGGATCAACACCCCCGCCACGTCCGAGGTGTTCGCAGTGGCCACGTTGCGAATCTCGAAGCCGTCGAAGGTCACGTAACTGCGATCTGTGAAGGTGAGCAGCCCGCGCAGGGCTCCGTCGTTGGCCATCACCTTCCAGTTGTCAGTTCCATCGATGACGGGCTTTTCCCCAGGGTAATTTTTAAAAAGAATTGGAAGCCCCGGTCTGCCGCTAACGGTGATTTCGACCAAGTAGGGATTGGCAAAGACCTCCCCTCGGAAATAAACCGTGTCCCCTGGCAAGGCGTGGCTGATGGCATAGGCAGCGATCCAGGGAGCCTGCACAGTACCAGGGCCGGAGGCCACGCCCTTGTTAGAGACATAACGATCCACGGCCATTCCTGGACTGGCCAAGGCGGCGGCTAGGAGGAAATTCGCGAGGAGGAAGCGAGAAGGTTGGATGTTCATATTTTTAAACTTTAAACCTTACTTTATCATATATTCAAATTTCCGCAACTTTTCACTCTAGAAATTATGGAAATTCAACCTGTGCTAGGCGAAAAGCCTGACGATCCCCTACGCCATGGCCAGCACGAGCAGCCCGACCAGGATGGCGAGGGCGATGCTGTGGAAGAAGACGTAGCGGAGGATTTGCCCCTCCAGTCCAGCGGCATCGGTGGCGGTGCTGGCGACGACAATGCTCTGGGCGTCGATCATTTTTCCCATCACCCCGCCAGAGCTATTGGCCGCGCACATGAGGACGGGATCAATGCCGAGTTGCTGACTGGTGATCTTTTGCAAGCCGCCGAAGAGGACATTGGAAGCCGTGTCCGAGCCCGTCAGCGCCACGCCCAGCCAACCAAGCAAGGTGCCAAAGAATGGATACAGCCGCCCGGTCTGCGCTAGTGCGAGGCCGAGCGTGGCGTCCGCTCCGCAATATTTTGTGAGCGTGCCGAGCGCAAGCATGGCTGCGATGGTGAGGAGGGACCAGCGGGCTTTGCACAGGCTGGCCCACCAAGCCTGCCCCATTTCCCGCAAGGAAAAACGCAGCCAAGCGCCCACGATGCAGGCCGCCACGAGGATGCCCGTGCCGGTGGCGGAGAGGATGTTCAGCTTATAAATGGCGGCTTCTGGTCGGGCGTTAGGCAAGGCCACCGGAGCCGCCCGAGTGATCATTTCATGCAGGCCGGGCACGGGCCATTTCCAACTGCCGAGGCCGTCTAGCCAAGTCTTCACACTCTGCATTCCCCACAGGAAAACGACCACCGAGAGCACGATCCACGGCACCCAGGCGCGGGCGGTGGGCACGCTGCTAGCGCTGATGGCCACGCTGCCCTGGGGCCGCCAGAAACGGAGCAGCAGCAGCAGCGCCCCGGCACTGACTAACGAGGCCACGATGTCCACTAACACAGGGCCGTGAAAGGTGGCCATGAGATACTGCGGCACCGCAAAGCCCACCCCCGCCACCACGGCTGCGGGCCATACGCCCAGCCAACCACGCCAGCCGGACATGGCCAGCACGCACCAACTGGGGATGAGCAGGGAAAAGCACGGAAGCTGCCGCGCGACCATGGCGGAAAGCGCGTGCGCGTCCAGGCCCGTGACCTCGGCTAGGGTGAGGATCGGCGTGCCTAACGCCCCGAACGCCACGGGGGCCGTGTTGGCGATTAAACTCAATCCACACGCCTGCAAAGCGGGGAATCCCAACCGCACCAGAATCGCGCTCGTCACCGCCACTGGCGTGCCAAAGCCTGCCGCCCCCTCAAAAAACGCCCCAAAGGAAAACGCGATCAAGATCACCTGCACCCGGGGATCGGGCGCGAGGCGCAGCAGGCTTTCCCGCAGTAAGTCGAAGAGCCCCCGCCGCACGGTTAGTTCATAGAGGAAGAGCAAATTTAAAATGATCCACCCGATGGGAAATAAGCCCGTGGCCGCCCCATAGCCCGCGGCGGCCATGGCCATGCTCACGGGCAGGTGATACCCGCCGCAAGCCACCGCCAAGGCAGCCACTAGCCCGCCTGCTGCCGCCCAATGAATGGGCAACCGCCCCCAGGCGATCAAGCCTAACAGCACTACCACGGGCAGCGCAGCGGCGGCGGTGGAAAGCCAGGGATTCCCCCACGGGTCGTAATTTTGGAGCCAATTCATTATCTCCCAGGGAAACGAAATCCCCGCCCGCTTGGCAAGGACGGCGTTACCCAATTTTGCAAAAAATCGTATCTATTTAACGCAAATAATAGCCTGTCTCGCCAGACTCCAAAAAGATGGGCGCTAATTAGCTCCAGGGGCGCGCGCTGCAGTCGTCAGCACCGCCCATTGATGGCGTGGAGGGGCATCCCCCAAGATAGCTAGCTCCTAAAGTTGCATTCGCCCATGCCCTTCCTACAATCCGCCATGTCTCCTCCCAATTACTACCATTATGATACCAATGACCGATTAGGCACTGCAGGCCATGATGCAGTAATGAGAGGAGGCCGATGAAATTTCGCTTTCTCCTCCTGCCCGTGCTCAGTCTGCTAGTGAACTGTGCAGGCCCCGTCTCCACGCGGGCGACCGGGATGCCGCAGATCATCAATGTGTCTGCTTATGATCCCAAGGAACGTCAGCGGGCGGGCGTGAGCTATAGCCAATACGATGTCTCTGCGCTGCAGGCGAATGGTGCTAGTGGCTTGATCGCGCGGGCGGGTAAAGGCGGGAACTTGGATGAGAAATGTGCCGCCTTCCTTACCTCAGCGGACCGCGCTGGGCTGCTGCCGGGTGTTTACTATCGCGTGCAACTGCACGTGGACATCCTGGCCCAGGCGGATCAGTTCGTGAATCGTGTCTTCGCCCTAGCCAAAAGTCGTGCGTGGCAGGCATCAGCCTTGCTGCTGTGTGGGGACTTCGATGCGAACTCACGCGCGGCAGACATCGTGCGCTTCCTCGACCGCGTGGAGGCGCGCACGGGAGTGGTGCCTGTGGCGTATTTAGAAAATAGCCCGCAACTCAAACTTGCGTTGCAACATGCGGATGCGGCCACGCAGGCGAAGCTGCGTCGCGCGCCCTACTGGTTAGCGCTCTATTCCCACGAGAGCGGGGCTGGCCCCATTTTCCCCGCCCCAGTGACCCCCGCCGGGCTCGTGCGGCAATACGGCGTGTGGTCAGATTGGACCCTATGGCAGTATGGGGGCGTGGATTGGGGAGGCGGCCGTTCGCAGGGCAAAGTCTATGCTCATGGGCCGTATCAGTTCCCCGCTTACTTTGGGAATCTGGATCGGCCTGTGGAGCGGAATGTCTTCCAGGGCTCCCAGTTAGGCCTCCGCAACTTCTGGCAACAACATGGACTCAAATTATGAACGCCGCCAAGCCGCCGCAGATTTCTTAGGGCCGGGTGTTCTGAGATTTAGGCATGCCCGTCTTTCCTGGAGAGGTGCTAGCGCTCAGGGGCATTAGCGCAGGCACGTATCTAGGCTTCCGCGTGTGCCCGAGGCCGCCAAAGTGAAGGGAGCCCTGCCCCGCCTGATAGCTGGGTGCCGCGGAGTAACGCACCCCCATGAATGGGATGCGGCCAGCCGCCAGCGCTGGAATATTTTCCCACCAGCCTTGCAGCCTGCGGCAGGGGCTGCTACGGACGCTCTCTTTATACTTATGACTGACACTCCTCCTGAAATGAACCTGGGCGCCCAGCCGCTGGATGCGCTGCTGACCCTCCATGATCTGAATCATCACGCCCTGGTGGCAGCAGATGTGACTAAGGGCATGACGCACAAAGTGGTGAATAAGGCGCGCAAGGGGCGGCGGCTCACGGCTCGGATGCAGAAGAAGGTGCTCGCGGCCCTCAATGTCTGCCTAACGGCTAAGGAATTACCCAAAGTCACGCACGCGGAGCTGTTCAATTACATCGGCCCGTAGCCATGGAGGACACGCGCTGGGATGCGGTCATCGTGGGGGCTGGCTTGGCTGGTATCACGTTGGCGTGGCAACTCCAGTTGGCTGGGCAGCGCGTGCTCGTGCTGGATGCGGGCGAGCCCGTGACGGCTTCCAAGATAGCCGCCGGGCTGATCACGCCGATCACAGGGCAACGGCTAGCACTGAGTTGGCGAGGGGAGGAATTCCTGCTGGTGGCGCGGGCCTTCTATGCGGAAATCGAGGCGCGCACGGGGGTGAAATTTTTCCATGAGCGCACAGCCCTGCGGCTCTTTGAGCACGAAGAGGAACGCACGCGCTGGGCGGTGCGCAGCCTGCAACCAGCCTTCCAGGCTCATCTTAGCCACCCGCAGCCCGTGCCATTGCTGGACCCCAAAGTGGCGGAGACGGCAGGCGGCGGATTTGCCATGCAGGCGGCTCAACTGGACGTGGCCACCTATTTAAAAGCCAGTGCAGCGTGCCTCTCCGTGGTGACACAGCGACTAGACTGGGCGCGTGACGTGCAATTTCACGCGGAGGAAATGAGCGCTGGACGGCATCGAGCGCGGTATGTGCTTTCCTGCGAGGGCTATGCCGCCACGCAAAATCCTTATTTTAATTGGGTGCGCTTTAAACCCGCCAAGGGCGAGATCCTGACCGTTAGGTTCGAGCGTCCGTTGCCGCCCGTTTCCCTGCATCGCGGGCTGTGGCTGGCCCCCACGGCGGAGCCAGACGTGTTCCGGCTGGGCTCCACGTATGATTGGGCCACGCTGGATCAAGTGCCCACGGAGACTGCGCGGCAGGAACTGTGCGCCCGGCTGCGGGCTTGGCTGCACGTGCCCTTTACCGTGCTGGAGCACCAAGCGGCGGTGCGTCCGATCATCCAGGAAAGCAAGGCGCTGCTTGGGCTGCATCCCGCGCGGCCCCGGCTAGGATTTTTCAATGGGCTAGGGTCCAAGGGCTCGCTGCACGCTCCGTGGTTTGCCGCCGCGCTCACCGCGCACCTCTGCGCGGGCACGCCATTGCCTGCGGAGGTGGATCTGCAAAAAAATTCCTAGCCATGCTTCCCGCCACTCAATTAGCGCACGTCTTGCTCCGCAGTTGCCTGCATCCGGGAGACTGGGTGGTGGATGCCACGGTGGGCCATGGGCTGGACACGTTATTCCTAGCCGCGCAGGTGGGGCCGGGCGGGCGGGTCTTCGGCTTTGATGTGCAAGCCATCGCCTTGGAGTCTGCAGCGCAGCGGCTGGCGGGGCAGGCTCAGGTGACGTTGTTCCATGAAGATCACGCCGGGTTAGAGCAACATTTGCCTGCGGAGGCGCGGGGCCGCCTAGCTGCCGTGATGTTTAACCTAGGCTACCTCCCTGGGACTGAAAAGGAGACGATCACGCAGCCCTCCTCCACCTTGAGCGCGGTGCAGCAGGCGTTGGAAATGCTGGCCCCCGGCGGCGTGCTGACGTTGATTCTGTATCCCGGCCATGCAGGTGGGGACGTGGAAGCGGAGGCCTTGCGCGCCTTCTGCCACGCGCTGCCCGCAGAGTTTCCCGTAACGCAATACCGCCGCCTCAACGCCCGTCGGAGCGCGCCCGAACTGCTGATCGTGCAGCGGGCACAGCATGGTTGATCCGCCGCAGGCGGCCACCTAGCATAGCATGTTTCCAGCTGCCATCTCCCTACCAAGCGTGCACGGGCCTAATGCTGCTGCCGGGCGCGATGATGAGATGACTCCTAAGCAGGAGCCACTACTTGGGATCGTGTGTAAAGCACATTGACAACCCTACGCGAAGTCGATCTAACAGCGTTCTAACTTCCACTCATCTCTGCCCTTATGAAAATCCCTCTCCTTGGTCTTGCTTTCCTCGCGCTCTGCATCGCGTCCCCCGTAGCTCATGCTGATGTGCTCGGCTCCTATCAGTTCGGCCCTAACAGTGCCACCGCAGCGGGCGTCCCGCAGGCCACTGTGACCGGGGCCAATGTCGCGGCGGCCGACATTGCCGGACTCAGCGGCGGGGTCTTGGATTACTCTAGCCCGGCTACCAAGCCCACCTCTGCGCCTTACCTGCGCATGACGTTTACGACGTTGGGCACCACGGCGGCGGCGGCGGTGACGAACAATGCTGGCTACAGTTTCACCATCACGGCCAACGCTGGCTATGTGTTGAATTTAACGTCGCTGAATTTCGATGCCATGCGCGGTGGGGCGGCCACCCCCCGCGGCTATGTGGTGCGCTCCAGTGCAGATGGTTTTGCTGCTAATTTGGCCACGGCAGACCTGCTGACAGCACGTCCGACGTTTACCAATGTCAATGTTAGCCTAACTGGATCTGCATTTCAAAATTTGGGGGCGATTACGTTTCGAATCTACGGTTATTCGCCCGCCACGGGCTCTTCGGTGGACTTTGATAACCTGACGGTCAATGGCGCGGCGGCAGCGATCGCCACAGGCTACGTCTGGTCTGGAGCCACCAGTGCTAACTGGGATTTCAGCTCCACGAACTGGACCGGACAAGGCAATATTTTCAGCAATGGCGTGGCCGTGCTCTTCACGGATACGGCCACCGGGCCGACCGCAGTAACGGTGGCGGCAGGCGGTGTGAGCCCTCTGAGTGTGGGCGTGGGGAACTCCGGGCTAACGTATAGTTTTAACAATGGCAATGTGGCGGTAACGAATGGTCTGAGCAAGACGGGCACGGGGCTTTTCACGATCAATAACACCTTGAGCGCAGGCGCGGTGCAGGTGGATGGCGGCACGCTGGCACTCAGTAGCACGGGCGCCCTAACGGCTCCGACAGTGAGCACTGGCTCGGCGGGAACTCTGACAGTGGCCGCCGGAAGCAATCTGGCCAGCACCACGGATGTGGTGGCCAATGGCGCGGTGACATTTAACAATGCCAGCCAGACGTTGCTAGGCTTAGACGGTTCCAGCACGGGCGTGGTCACGCTGAATGGCACGTCGCTCACGGTCACGGGCACGTCCAGCTACGGTGGGAAACTCACGGGGAGCGGGGCGTTAGTTAAGAACACGGGCGGCGTGCTGACGTTGAGCGGCACGACTAGTGATTTCACGGGCGGCACGACGGTGACGGGCGGCGGGAGCTTGCGTTTCAATAGCCCCACAGCCACTGGCCCGGCCATGCTGCGGGTGGAAACTGGGAGTAACTTAGCCCTGGGCGCAGACCCAGCGGCCACCACCTCGCTCACGTTAGCAGGCGGGACGATGGGATCTTCTGGCGCGGCCCATAATTTAAATGCGGACCTAACCGCTGCCCCTAACACCGTTTCCACGATCATCATTGCGGACCCGCTGCTGCCCGCCACCAGCCTGGAGACCGTGATGCTAGGCGCGCTGCACGGCAGTGGCACCCTAGCCATCACGGCGGCCACGACTCAGGGGGATCCTAACGGGGGCGGAGGCGTGCGGTTTCGTAATGTCACCACCACATCGGATTTTACTGGGCTGATCGATATTAAGAATGGTGCCAAGCTAGAAATCCGCAGCGCTGGTGGGGCGTTCAGCGCGTTGGGCGTGGCGGCTAGCCTGCGTTTAAATGCTGGCATCTCCGGCCTCACGATTGCCACGGGGGCCTACTCCCAACTGAATTTGCGCACGGACCTCGACACGGCTTACGGCCACAATGTGAGCATCACTGGCACGGGCTTCGTCAATATTTTCAGCGCCTCCATCACTGCGGGCATCGTGAATCACACTTCCGCCCTGGGCGTGTTGACCATTGGCGATCAACAAACGCTAGCCTCGAATAGCGGTGGCTCCGTGGGAGGGTATCAGGTGTCCTTTAGTGGCGTGCAGTTGAATGGCGGCATGGCTAATTTCAGCCCTGGGCATCCGCTGACTGCCTTCGGTGGCGATCTGGTATTAGGCCCGGTCGGTGAGTTGGTGGGAGGATCTGGCTTTGTGAAGGCAGGGACAAATGCGCTGATCCTAACGGCGGCCAATAGCTACACTGGCACCACCCAGATCACTTCTGGCACGCTCCGGTTAGGCGCAGCCGGAGCCTTGCCTGCGGCCTCGTGGCTCCAGGTGGATGGCGGCACGCTGGACCTGAACAACGCTGGCGCGAGCAACGATCAGACCGTGCGCGGCCTCTCTGGAAGTGGCGGCACGATCACGAATAGCGATCCTGGCAATCCACGCACCTTAGCCGTGAACCAAGCCAGCGGCAGCGCCAGCTATGCAGGATCCATCAATGACTCTCTCGGCCTTACGAAAATGGGCAACGGCCTGCTGATTCTGGCTGGAGTGAATACCTACAGCGGCCCCACCCGTGTGCTCGGCGGCACGCTCTGTGTCACGGGCACCATTGATGCTACCTCCAGCCTCAGCATAGCGGCCGGGGCCACCTTCTGCGTGGATGGCAATACCCTGAATGTCACCGCCCCCATCGTGAATAACGGCACCATCCGCATCGCCCACGGTGGCAAGCTAGCCGCTAGCACTGCCAGCAGTTTCACGAATAACGGCATCCTGGATTTGCTGGGCGGCACGGCCACGCTACCGCCTAATTTCACCAACGGGCCGAACGGCATCGTGGTGGATGCCAGCACGTTAAACGTCAAAACGATCGCTCGGGCGAACAACGTCATTTCCCTGCTGATGGACAGCTACAGCAGCCACACTTATCAACTGCAACGCTCCACCACGCTCAATGGCGACTTCGTGAATGTGGGCGCGGCCCAGAACGGCAGCACTGGCAGCGTCCTCAGCTTTTCCTATGATGACGTCACCGCTCCCCGTGGCTTCTACCGGATCATGGTGGACCTGCCTCCAGTGCCCTAAACCTAGAGTAGCGGGACGCTGCTGTCCCCACCCGCACCGTAATCACGTCGCACCTCTCGGCTTGCTTGGCGGGGGGAATCGCCCATGGACTAGCCTCACTCAAGTTTTTCTTTACCTAACTTTTCTCTATGAATACCCGCCGTTCCTTTCTGCATCACACGTTAGCCGCCTCTGGGGCGCTTTATTTACCGTCCACTTGGAGTCGTGCCGCAGGTGCGAACGAAGACATCCGGGTGGCCATCATCGGCTGTGATGATCCGGGG
This sequence comes from Verrucomicrobiales bacterium, assembly GCA_043757865.1. Taxonomy (GTDB): domain Bacteria; phylum Verrucomicrobiota; class Verrucomicrobiia; order Verrucomicrobiales; family V1-33; genus JAGNEJ01. Next base: position 24,521 of record JAYVOP010000076.1, read on the forward strand.
AAAAATGCTCCGGGCGGGCGGGGTCGGTATCACATGAAGGAACTGATGGGCAAGATTGCCAAAGGTAATAGCGGCCTGCGCATCGCTGCTATCTGTGATGTGGATCAAGACAATCTGGATGCCGCCAAGGCCGAGCTGGAGAAGGCGCAGATCAAGGCGGAATTTTACACCGACTTCCGCAAGCTATTAGCGAGCAAGAACGTGGATGCCGTCATCATTGCCACACCGAATCACACCCACTCGCTGATTGCAGCGTGGGCGTTGGAAGCCGGGAAACATGTCTATGTGGAAAAGCCCATTTCTCATAACATCTGGGAAGGTCGGCAGTTGGCTAACATCGCCAAGAAACATGCCGGGAAATTGATCTGCCAACACGGCATGCAGCGGCGGAACGATCCCGTTTGGCAACAGGTTATGGACTACGTGGCGGGCGGAGAGATCGGCAAGGCGCTGGTGTCCCGTGGCTTGTGCTATAAGCCCCGCCAGAGCATCAACAAGATCGGCACTCCGCAGCAGCCCGCAGCCACCGTGGATTACAATCTCTGGAGCGGCCCCCGGGAAATCACCCCGATCAAACGCAAGCGCCTCCACTACGACTGGCATTGGCAGTGGGAATACGGCAATGGCGACATCGGCAACCAAGGCCCACACCAATTAGATGTCGCCCGGTGGCTGATTGGGGACCCGCAGCAAGGTCCGGCTAACGTAATTAGCATCGGTGGGCGTTTTGGTTACGAGGATGATGCCACGACCGCCAATACCCAGATTGCGTTTTATGATTTCAAGCCTGTGCCGGTGATCTTTGAAGTGCGCGGACTGCCAGAAGCAGGGATGGATTTCAAAGGCCGCACTCCGCAGTGGACGCACTCCGGCGTCAGCGTGGGGAACGTGCTCCATTGTGAGGGCGGCTACATAGCCGAAGGCGTGGTCTATGAAAACGGCACGGATAAAGTCATCAAAAAAGGGATGAAGCCCAATGATGGCGCAGGCCACCAAGAAGCCTTCTTTGCCAGCATCCGCAGCTTGAAAATCGACAAAGATCATGAAGTGACCACCGGCCACCTCAGCGCTTCCCTGGCGCACATGGCCAACATTTCCTACCGGTTAGGCAAAGAAGCCACCAGCGAGGCCGTGGCCGAGCAAATCAAGGGCACCCCGAGCTTTGCGGAGACATATCAGAACTTGGCTGCACACCTCTTGAAGAATGGCATTGATCTAGCCGCTACAAAGGTGACGCTAGGTGCGATGCTCCACTTCGATGGTGCCACAGAGCAATTCACAGGCGAGCAAGCCGCTGCGGCTAACGCGTTAGTGAAAGAAACGTACCGCGCAGAGTTCGAGCTGCCGAAGCTCTAGCCGAGCAGGATGAAGCACATCATCTTTGATTGGTCCGGCACGGTGGTGGATGACCTCCCGCCCGTGATCGAGGCCACCAATGCCGTCCTGCACTACGCGGGGCGGGCACCGATGGATCGGGAAACTTTCCGTCGGCAGTTCCGGCTGCCTTACACGGAATTCTATGCCGAGCAAACACCACACCTTCCGCTGGCGGAGCTAGAGGTAGAGTTCCGTCGAGCCTTTGCCATCAGCACCGCTCCGGTCACCATCCTGCCTACGTCCCTGGGCTTTCTAGAGCAAGCCCAGGCAGAGCAACGGCGGATGTTCGTGCTTAGCTCCGCGCCCCGAGATGCCGTGGAGCAACAGGCCAGGGCGCTGGGCATCCATCATTTTTTCGAGGCCTTCCATGCCGGCATCGTTGATAAGAAAGACTACATTCACGGGATGCTAGCGCAGCATGACCTCACCGCTAGTGAACTGCTCTACGTGGGGGACATGGTGCATGATGTGGAGACCGCCCGCCATGCCGGGATCTTCTCCGTGGCCGTGCTCTCCGGCTATGATTTCCGGGAGGTGCTAGAGCGCTGTGAGCCGAATCTGCTGCTCGATGACCTCGGGGCGCTCGGTCGTTGGCTCCGCCTTCAAGAAGCCGAGGCAGGCGCACCGAGGAGTGGCTCCCTGGGATTCTCCTAACGTCTGCGCCAACGAGTGGCCTCGGCTAGGGTGTGCTGGTATTTGCGGGCGGTTTCCCGGATCAGAAAGGGTAAGTCGGTGCGGTATTCTAACACGAAGGCCTCGTCCAAATGCTGATGCAACCAAGCCAAGGTGGCCTCCGCAGGCCACTCTGTGGTCGGCGTAAACTCCTCTAGCCACGTGCAGGGAGTGGTGAGGATCAGGTGCCCGCCGGAGCGCACGAGGTGCGGCAGCCGCGCCAGCAGCCGGGTGGGATGGCTGAGGCGGCAGAGAAGATTGGCCGCATGAACCAGATCGAATCCGGCTAGGCCAGGGTCCAGATCCATGGCATCTCCTTGGCTAAATTTCACCCCGCTGAGCGCCAAATCACTGGGCGCGCTAGCCGTCAGCGGGGTGTAAGTGTGCCCCTCATCATGGCGTTGGTACGCCATGCGCTGCCCCTGCCGCAGCCGCTCCGCCGCAGTCACGAAACTCTGGGAATAATCGATTCCTAACACGCTAGGGAAATACCGACTCAACTCCAGACTTGACCGACCCACCGCACATCCCAGATCCAGCGCCCGCGTGCCGACCACGGGAGCGGGCAACATTTCCTGCACCGTGCGCACCGCAAAATCCAACGCCGCCACGGGCAACGACGGATGCGCGATCAACTCCTCTGCCGAGCCATAGTGGAAGAGCAGATACTCGCTCAGCAGCCGGGGCGTCTCATAGAGCGGAGCCGCCATTACGATAGCAGCGCGTTTAAAAGGTATTGGCTAGGGCGGAAATGCTCAATGAGAATTTCCCGCTGTTCCCCACGCTTCATGCGCACTTGGCTGATGTCGAAATTCGGCGTCTTGTGCGGGGCAAAGAGGATGTCGTCGTGCGTGGCATTGCGATGTTTCTTAAAGAGATCCGGCGTGATGTGGCCGCCTAGATGATCGTCCCGTCCGGTGGCCATGTGGCAGGTGCCCAGTACCTTTTCATCTTGAATGTCTGCGCCCGAAACGGGCAGCACTTGCGTGCCGAAACCCAGTTCTCCTAACACGCCCGTCATCGGATCATCCAGCAGCCGCGCGTTGTGCTCGTCGATGGTACTTTGCTTCCCGGCAATGAAGCTGGAGTGCACGATCCGCCCACCCGTCACGGTCAGTTTTCCCAGCGTGCCATCCTCATATTTCATCGGAAACATCCCCTCTGCCCCAGTGGGCACGAAATAGACCTCCCCTGCAGGGAGATTGGCAATGTCTGGCTTCGTCCCTCGGCACAGGCCGTGGCTTTTCTGGGCTTCTTGGCCGCTGAGTTGCAGCTTGGCCGTCAGCACTTCGCCTGTCTCTAACGTGAAATCGATTTCGATCTCATCTGCTTTCGTCAGCGCCAGCCGCAGCTTCTCCGCATCCCGGCTCACCTCATCGTAATCCACTGCTAGGCCTGTGCTGAGGATCACATCATTCACGCCATGCATCGTGGCTCCTCGGAAATTATACTTCTTCGCCATAGCCGTTAGCGGGGCCGTCGCGCTGTAAGTGGTGATGCAGAGGATGAGATCGTAGTCCGGGTAAATATCATTTTCCAGGCTCAGTTCATGGCCCGCCGCATCCACCACGCGATCTTCCAGATCCAAATTACTTCCATAGGTCATGGGGATAGCAAACATCTCTCCGCCAATCATGCCTAACTGTTCCAGCACGCCTTGTTGCAGCCCTTGGTAAAAGACATCGTGCGCCTTCCGTTGGATGGCCCATTGAGGATCGGCTAGAAAAGCATAATCTTTCATGCCCTGCGGGTCCGGTAAATCAATGATTACACAAACCTTCCGGCCCTGCACGGGCTCAAAGACGCTGTGCAACAAGCGTGCTAGATCAAATGGGGGGAACTCCCGCAGGGCGGGGTCCAAGATAATTTCAGGAGCAAGGGTATTCATAGAGATGTCAGGGTAGAAAGGACGGGAAAATGAGAACGATCCCGTAGCCGCAATGGAGGCCTGCACAGGTATATTTTCAAAAGAAAATTCTCCTCGGCCACGAGTTGAGCGTTTTGGGGTAGAACCCGACTTTGGAGGCCATCGCCATGCCGTTGGTGGCTGCGGAACTCGGCTGCTACGTGGCTGGTGGAGCCGACTTTCTGCCGTATAGCGAGAAAGTGGTGGAGAATAGCGGGTTCGAACCGCTGACCTCCTCAATGCCATTGAGGCGCTCTACCAACTGAGCTAATTCCCCGGATCTTCGATGAGTTTCGAGAGGGTCGGAGAATAACGCGACTCGTCCGCTTGCCAACTCATTTTTTACAGATGGTGAAATAAATTACCAAGCTGCCTCATCTCGGCGGCTCCAGGCTTAGCAGGCGGGCGCTAAGGGCTGCGTAATCTGCCTCGCCAGCAAAGGTGGAGTCTGGGAGCTGGGCCGCGTGTTGGTGGCACGTGTGCCAGGTCTCCACGGTGAGCGTTTCCAGGAAATGAGCTAGGGCGTCCTCCAGCTCAGGGCCACTGGGGAAGGCCCAGCCGAGGCGGTGTTCCGCTAGCCATGCAGCGGTCTGCGTGCCCTGCGCAGCCAAGCCGGGCACGTGATGCAGACCGCCTTCGTAGAGCCGATTCGGCAGCAGCCAAGTGGAGTTCGCGCTGAGATCGTGGAAATCGAAGCACCAGTTGAAATGCGTGGAGCCGTAGAGTTCCGCTAGGTCGTTAGGGTAAGTGTAGGGGCCGCCGAAATGGATCTGCGGATGGCTGGCCAGATCCGCGTGGAAAGCCGCCGCATCTAAGAGCATGGGATAGCCCCGGAGCACGAACCGGACGCGGCCTGCAAGGCGGATGGAGAGGGCTTTGATGAGTCCCCACGAGCGCAGGCAGCGGAAGCCGCCAAAGTAGCCGATGATCCACGGCTGGCCCGCTGCGGGCGGGGTGATGGAGGCGGGGCGCTGCGCGATGAGCGGGCCGGAGGGATAGACTTTATTTTCCAACAGCAGGGTGGGTCCGGTAAACTGCTGGATGGGGGTAAAGTAATTTTCCACGAAGCTGGGGGAGGTCGTAACCAGCAACTGGCTAGCAGCTAGGACACGACGTTCCAGCCACCGCAGCACGCGGGAAAAGAGGCCAGTGCCGACCATGGGCGGTTGGATGTCCGCGATCTCCACGACGATGGGGAGGCGGCCTGGGAGCAGCCTCCGCGCGAAGAGCGCGAGCAGGGCGTTATCGAAGTTGATGGCGTAGCAACATTGCACCTCCGCGAGGCGATGCCGCTCTCTAACTAGCCGCACC
>JAYVOP010000077.1:0-77601 GCA_043757865.1 Verrucomicrobiales bacterium
CAACCCCCCACAAGGTCATCGACGGCGGCGGGACGCACGCCGCTTCGCAGCGGGAGTTCCACATGACGCCACGAACCTGCCCAATTTTTATGGCAATTATTTCACACAATATCTTGCTATTTACTAACTTCCCCGCAGACATGCCGCCATGGCCAGCATCACTTCACTTGAAGTGCTCCACCCACACTACTGCGATGAATAAATACCACACGATCCTCTCGGTCTCTCGGAATACGGTCGTGCCCGCAAATGGTGTCTTAGTTTATTCCTGGTGCTCAGCGCCTGCGTGATGCCTCACCTAGCATTCAGTCAAGTGGCCGGAAGTGCTAGCAGTTTTAAAATATTGCCCGCTGTGGACATCTACTCTCCGTGGGCTTACGACCGCCAGATCAAGGCCACTTTCGACAATCCAGGCGAATGGCAGGTAGAGCGTTCCCTTTCCATGAGCACCTCACCTGGAGGCGGATGGTTTCCCATTGCGGAGAACGCTGGGTTTCTGGATTCCCGTATGAATTCTAACGGGCAGCGTGTAGGGCTCTATCTTCCATTTCCTGTGATGACGCTCCCCCAGCGTTTCTTTGATCCCACGCCGCAGGACAGCCGGAATACGGCCATGTCCGCCACGTTCGTCGCTTACATGTATCCGCGCGTGGCAGTGCATCCAGAATACATCACCACCCAAGTCAGAGGCTGGAGAAAATCTAAGACGCCTAGCTGGACGGGCTCCGCTGAGGTGGTCATTAATTTGACCAGCAGCCAATTCGACCTCCGTCAGCCCACTTCCCCCAACACCGCTCGTTGGATGGAGACCGTGGTCCTGCAACCCCCGAACCTCAGCGGGCAGACGCTCTATTTAACCCTGGATGCTTGGAATGTAGCCGAAGGCGACCCCTACCCCACGGGCGCAGACTCGGGAGATCCCCAGGTGGTAGCCCAGGTGCGCACTTGGCTGCTGCAAGCCGGACCAGATCTGCGCCAGAAGTTCAATGTGCCCTACCCCATCACTCTGCCTATCCCACGCCCACCCACCACCGCAGACGAGCGCTCATTCTTCCGCCTCCGCTGCTTTCCTCCAGCCACAGATGCTAATGACAACGGCGTGCCAGATGCCTATGAGGCCACCTTCTCTGATGTCTTCATTTCAGAAGCCTGCTTCTTCAATACCAACGGCGCTTACGTGCAGTATAAGCCTAATCCTAACCCCAATATTCCTGCGCCCATAGAATATTGTGATTGGATAGAACTCTACAACCCCACTCCATGGCCGGTCAATCTCTGCGGGGATGTGATCACCATGACGGATGCCACAACTTCCCACTCCGTCGGCTTGCCGGAAATTCTGATGGACTCTGGAAAATCCGCCTGCCTCTTCTGTTCCGGTATTCCCACGGCGGACCTAGCGGAAATATACCAGTCCAGAAACATCCCTTACAAACTGAAGAACGGCGGAGAGACCATCACTTTTAGGAGAAATAAGATTGTGCCTCCAGCCACCACGCCCACGCTCTGCTTGGTGGACACGTTCTATATCCCCGGCCGCCAAGCCATGGTAGCACATCCATTCCCCAACATCTCCTTTGGCCGCTGCATGGAAAATAACCTAGTAAAACTCCGCTACTTTGGCCATCCCACCTTTGCCACCCCCAACCCCACCCACGGAGCCACCTACTGCGCCCAAGAGCCTCAGTTCATTGACGGCAGCACGTTAGGTACCACCAACGTCCCTCTGAAGGGCGGGCTAAAGCTCTCCAGCGAATCCGTCCTCATAGCCCTAACTCGGGCCGCCGAGCCCGCTGGAAATGTCACCCTGCTCTACACCCTAGACGGCTCAGAGCCCACCGCAGAATCCTTCGTCTATACCGCCCCCTTCCCCATCAGCCGCACCACCGTCGTGCGCGCCCGCGCCTTCCGTACCGACGGCCTGCCCTCAGCTAGTGTCAGCCGCAGCTTCATCTTCCCAGAGGATGTGCTAGGGCAGCCGTTTCTCAACTCAGTAACTGATTCATATTCGGAACGGACGCAACATAAGGCAGAAATCATCCGACGCTATCGCACTGCGGGTGAAGCAGGTGAGACCACCCAACCCCAGGGCCTAGTAGCGAAACTGCGGCGTATCCCCAGCATTTCAATCTGCCTCAGTCCGGCTGCCCTGGCCAATCCGAACATCCCGTTCGAGAATGCCATCTATCAGTCAGTGGGAGGCTCCTTCGAATGGATCAACCCCGATGCCCCAGCGCATTACACCCAAGAGAACTGTAAGATTGAGCGCGTCGGAGAGTCATCTATCAGTTTACCAAAGGGAAGCTTCGAACTGACATTCAACAAGACAAACTCTCTTGCTGGGAAGGATAAGCTCTCCGGTCCCGTTGCGGCGGGTGACTTCTCAGGCATCTTCCCCACAACTAAAGTAACAAAATTTGCCAAACTCCGTTTACGAAACGGTTTTTGGAGTTCGTGGGCCTATTGGAAAGAAAACCCTAATTTGTGCATGGCTGATGCCTACTACAAAGAGACCGCCAGGGCGTTTGGTCAATTTAATGTGGAGCGACGTTTCGTTCATGTGTATATCAATGGAACCTATTCAGGTGTGTATGACCTGGAGGAGAAGCTGGATGAAGACATGATAGTCTCACATAAGAAGAACCCCGACCTCGAAAATGACAGCGAGTGGAGGCCGGAGAATATTCTGCTATTCAACTGGGGGCCACAGGGCGGCCCTGCGAATGTGAATCCGCTGGCGAGAGACCGCTGGGATCAGATTTTTAGACGGTTTGAGGCTGCCAGCGCGTCTCCAAATGACGCAAACTTCTACACCATCGTCACAGATGTGGTGGACATGGACGACTTCATCGCTTGGCTCATGGCGTATTCCATCCTTCGAGTGCAGGATTGGACTACTTCACAATTCAAAGGGTGGTGCAGATACTGGCCGAATGAAGAAGGACTTGGGTACCATCACGACAAGCTTCATTTTTTTTCAGCTGGGATGGAGATGTTATAAAAGACGCGGGATCTGGAAGTTGTTCGTATGCGAACAACATTGTCGGCACCTATGACGACCGGATAACCCCGTTCGGACTCTGCTACCAGTTAATGCACATTGGTCCCAATCATTCTGGCGGGCTTCATCCTAGCTTTAAACAGTCGGTTCGGGATTGGATAACAGCTAGGCGCCGCGTTGGGTTGGTATTATCCGATGGCCGGGCTCTCGCCAGATGGAACGTCGTGGCCCAAGACTGGCAAAACACCATGCATGCCGAGGCCCTACGCTGGGGCAAGAATGATAAAATCATCAAGTGGCGGATCAACGTAAAAGGAAGCGGCAGCGCAGGGGGTATCTCTTCTTGGCTAGGTTCAGTCGAAAATCCTGCCGAAAAGCAGCTTCGATCGGATTTCACATCTCTAGGTTTTTGACTTTCACGCTAAGTACCATGAAAAAATCTACCTCAATCTACGGCTTCTGCTTCTTGCTGCTCGTGAACACTGCGGCTAACGCTACCACAATGATTTACCGTGGGGAGAACTTTGTGAGTAAAGATCAGAGCCCTTTTATTCAAGGGATTCAAAACGGCTCTTTGACCTTCAACTCTTTCGAAACGGCAGCGGTAATCCCTAACCTCAATTACCCTGGGTTTCTTCTCTACTCCAGCTTCTCCATTGATGGCGATGATGGCGCCATTGATGATATCCAGCGTGGAAGAAGCCTGAAGACGGTGGCCAGGGGTGGTCCCAAATTCATCCTGACCTTTACCCCGGATGCTGATGGACACTACCCCCGCTACTTCGGTGTGGCTTTTCCAACGGCAGTCAGTGCCGATTTCTATGTTCCCGCAGGTTTCATCGCACAGAATGATGCGGAGCGGCACGGGGCTTTCGAGGTGATTGGAGTCCAGGATGCTTTCGGAGATAGTGTGCTCAGTAATTACATCTTTGACACTCCGTGGGATGAGGTTGGCAGTTCCCATGCTGCAACCAGCTCCTACTGGGGAGTCTTCTTTGGCATCTACAATGAGGCGGGCATTTCTCAAGTAACTTTGTACAACACGCTCTGGCTGGACCACCTGCAATATGGCTACCAGATCCCCGAACCCAGCAGCGCTTGGGCCTGCGCTCTGGTGCTCGCCGCAAGACGCCGCCGCAAGATCTAGCATGAAACTCACGCGCTCACATTTCTGCTGTTGCCTGCTGCTAGCGGTTAGGCACGTGAACGCTAGCACCACGCTTTACCGCGTGGAGAACTATGTGAACAAAGCTCAGAGTCCATTTATCGAAGGAATTGAAAATGGCTTGATGACGTTTAATGACTTCGATACCGTGCCCATTGCCTACCCAAATCTTACCTTTCCCAAAGCCCCTCGATACGGAGGGTTGTCGATTGATGGGGATGATGGGGTGATTGATGGATACGGGCTTGGCGTTGGCTTGAAAGCCACCCCCGTTGGGAACGCGAATTTTACGTTTAATTTTTCTGCGGATGCCAATGGGCATTATCCGAGATACTTTGGTATTGCGTTCCCGGCGCAAGTCAGAGCGCTTCATGTCCCGACGGGGTTCGTAGCGCAGACACCTGCGCAACAAGAGGGAAGTTTTGAGGTGATTGGGGTAAAGGATGCGTTCGGAAAAGCGGTATTAACGGACTATGTCTTTGATTCCTTGGTATACCCTGACGGAGGTGATCCGCCGGATTCATACTGGGGCATCTTCTTCGGCTTCTACAGTGATGATGGCATTTCCCAGGTAGTCCTACACAACGCGGCCTGGTTAGACCACCTGCAATACGGCTACCAGATTCCCAGAACCCCGCACGGAACTCTGCGCTGGCGTAGCGCTCACCTGCCTCTGGGCACGCAGAAGGAGGGTGGCATGAACTCCTGCACGGAGGCAGTGGGCGTGTGGAGCAGTGGAGTCTATCCATTGTCCCTGGTGCCAATCATCTGCCCATTAGCCTCACAGCCCCTTTTCCCCATGCCATACTGGAATGAACCCGGTCTGACGTGGGATGACCCTCTCTTTACCTACCAGGATTTCGCGCAGTGGTATGGGTGCCCCAGCTGTTGCGCGCTCCTAACGTCGCCCTCTACACGAAATTTAACAATGCAGAACTAACGATGCGGAGGGGAGGCCACGGGCATTGGGATCGGTGTCCAGCGCTATCGAAAAATTCCAGAACTTATTCGCAAAAATATCGGGACATTGACGCGGGAAGTTAGCAATTTCCGCGCTTCCATGAAATCTCCCCCACGTCTCCTCCTCCTGGCTTCTTTGTTTGGTGCTACTGCTCCGCTCTCGGCGGTGGTGACTGTCAGTGATGTCTTTGCTGACGGTGAGAGCCTCACTCAAAACGTGGCCGCTAATTCCCTGCGGCTCTTCAATGGCCGGACGACGAATACCCGGACGGATGCCTTTGGCTCCACGTCATTTACCATCGGCAATGCCAGTGCGGATGGATTCTGGGCCTTCTTCACGCAGAGCACGCCGCTGGCGCTGGTGAATAATGGAGACTCCATCACCGTGCGCGTCGTGTTCTCTGTGGCTGGCATCAGCACTACTGCGGCCACGGACATTCGCTTCGGCATCGGGGATTCCAAGGCCACGCGCAACCTAGCTAATCCTACGGGCGGGATGGCGGATGCTACCTTTGCTGACGATACCATCTATGGCGGCACGTTGGGGATCACCTCGGTCACGGGTGGATCTGCGACGCCATTCGTGATTTCTAAAAGAGTCGCATCTGCGTCACTGGCTTCACCTAACAGCCCATTCAACAGCGCTGCGGATATGGCCAAGATCACCACGGAGAACTCCGGGAGCACTGGCAACGGCAGTCGGCAGCCCCTCACCGCCGGGCAAGACTATCTTTTCACCTACACCATTCTCAAAAGCAGAGCCATCAAGATGCACATCACGTCTAGTTTGTCCGGCCCCGGCATCACTCAGCCCTACACCTACTCGGCCTCAGATCTAGAAGACACTCGCTTATTCACCAGCTTCGACTGGGTGTGCCTTCGCATTACAGGTTCTGGTTTCGCCTCCAGTATGACTTTCAAAAAAAATCGAGGTCGAAACCAATCTCGCCTCCACCCCACCACCAAATCCTTATGGAGATTGGTTGCAGAGCTCAACCTCGAGCCCGTGGCCAATACCTCCATCCTCCTAGACACAGATAACGATGGCCTCGTCAATGGCTTGGAATACGTGCTAGGGTTAAATCCTACGATCTCCGATTATCCCGCAGACGGTCTGCTGAAACCAACCCCGGAGGGCGACGCCTTGGTGGTGCATTACCTCCGCAGAAAGGACACCTCCACGATCCCCTCCAAGCTGCAATGGACCACCGACCCCACCACCGCCTGGACCGATGCTGTCCATGGTGTGAATGGCGTAACAATCACCGCCGAAGGTGTGGACTACCGAGAAGATGTCACCGTGACCATTCCCAAGCCTGATGCCGCCACCAAATTATTCGTGCGGCTGAAGATCGAAAAACCATAACCAAAGAGTAGGCCAGCCCGCTGGGCTGGTCTAAATTTAAATTCTGCGCACCAATGTGCCATCAGCCCATGTTCGATGACAAATCCTCCAGAAAACTAGTTGGCAACCACCAGGGCTCCCGCTATGAAGGGCGACACCTATTTCCTTTATGAAAAAAATCGAAGCCATCATCAAACCATTCAAACTCGAAGACGTCAAAGAAGCCCTCCACGAGCTGGGCATTGAAGGCATGACCGTCACTGAGGTCAAAGGCTTTGGCCGCCAACGCGGGCATACGGAAATCTATCGGGGTAGTGAATACACCATCGATTTTATCCCCAAGGTGAAGGTGGAAATTGTCGTCGATGATGAGCGTGTGGATGGTGTGCTAGAGGCCATCGTCAAGGCCGCCAATACCTCGAAGATTGGCGATGGGAAAATCTTTGTTTCCCCCGTGGAGCAAGCCGTGCGCATCCGCACAGGCGAGACGGGCTCTGCCGCCGTGCAGACTTCTGCTTCCTAAATGCGCTTAATCAGCACACTGGCATTGTGCCCACCGAAGCCGAAGCTGTTGCTCAGCGCGGCATTCAGCGTGGCCTCGCGAGCGGTGTTAGCGCAGCAGTCCACATCGCATTCGGGGTCTTGATCCTCGACATTGATGGTAGGGGGAATGAGGCTGTGTTTCATGGCCAGCACACTGGCGATCAACTCCGCCCCACCCGCCGCGCCTAGCATGTGGCCGGTCATGGATTTGGTAGAGGAAACGAGCAGGCCGTTCTTGGCATGGGCTCCGAAGGTGCGCTTGATCGCGCGCACTTCACAGATGTCTCCCATGGGCGTGGAAGTGGCGTGGGCATTGACGTAGCCGACATCCTCTGGGTTCAATTTCGCATGACGCAGAGCCATGTTCATGCAGCGCGCGGCACCTTCACCATCGGGATGCGGAGCGCTCAGATGGTAGGCATCCGCGCTGGCTCCATAACCAGCTAATTCACAGTAAACGGTCGCCCCGCGCTTCATGGCGTGCTCGTATTCTTCGATCACCACCACGCCCGCGCCTTCGCCCATCACAAACCCATCCCGGTCTTTATCAAATGGCCGACTGGCCCGCTGAGGCTCCGCATTCCGCGTGCTCAGCGCCTTCATATTGCCAAAGCCACCGAAGCCCATGGGCAGGATAGCCGCCTCCGCACCACCACAGACAAAGGCATCTGCATCCCCAAATTTAATCATCCGCCACGCCTCGCCAATGTTGTTATTAGCCGTGGCACACGCGGTCACGATGCTCATGTTCGGCCCTTTCAGCCCGTGCTCCATGGAAATCATCCCACTAGCCATGTTGCTGATCATCATGGGAATGGTGAACGGAGAAACGCGACTCGGGCCCTTGGTGATAAGTTGGGTGTGATTATTCTCTAACGTCTGCAAGCCACCGATGCCGCTGCCCACCATGCAGCCAAAACGCTCTAGATCCACCTGCGCTAGATCCAAGCCAGAGTCCTCCAGCGCCATCTTGCTAGCAGCGATCGCCAGTTGGATATAACGATCCGCCCGCCGTGCGTCCTTGGCGTTCTTGAAATAGCCACCCGCCTCGAATCCCTTTGACTCCCCACCGATCTTACAATCATACTGCGCAGTATCAAACAACGTGATGAGACCGATCCCGCTGCGGCCATGGGTGAGGTTATCCCAAAAGGTAGCCAGATCATTTCCCACTGGAGAAATGATACCCATACCAGTAATAACAACGCGACGTTCGGACATGAAATAGAGAGTGCTAGAGAGTGAAAATTCAGGGACAAGAAGCGCCAAAGGAACGCAGGGGCGGAATGGGCGCAACTTGTAAAATCCTGAAGGAAATGACCAAGGACCAAATCCCAAGGAACAACGAACCGCCAAACCTCAAGGTCCGGTGGCCATAGCCGAATGCAGCCTCGCTCCAGCTCTCTGACTTCGTCATTCGTCATTCACTTCACTGGCTCTAGCAGATACGCCAGATCGTCACTCGTGAGCTTCAGCTTCTCGCCTTTACCTTCCAGCAGGCCTTGCACTAGCTCGGCTTTCTTGCGTTGCAGCAGCAGGATCTTTTCCTCGATGGTGTCCTGACAAATGAACTTATACACAAACACCGTGTTCTTTTGCCCAAAGCGATGCGCGCGATCCGTGGCTTGATTCTCCGCAGCGGGATTCCACCACGGGTCATAGTGGATCACGGTATCTGCTGCCGTTAGGTTCAAGCCCACTCCGCCAGCTTTCAGGCTGATGAGGAACACCGGCGTCTCGCCTTTTTGAAATTCATGCACTAACTCTTGGCGATTCTCCGTCTGCCCCGTGAGCAGCAGAAAGGAAATCTTTTCCTCCTCCAGCCGTTGCTGGATGAGCGCCAGCATTTGGGTAAATTGACTGAAGAGCAAGACCCGCCGACCATCCTCAACCAAGGGCAGCAGCACTTCCATGAGCGCATCCAGCTTGGCGGATTCCGTGACGTTAGCGGCGGCATCCATTTTCAGCAGACGGGGATCACAGCAGACTTGGCGCAGTTTCAGCAGCGCATCCAGGATCATAATCTGCGAGCGCTCAGCCCCCTTGCTGGTGATCTCCTCTTGCACACGCTTATCCATGGCCGCGCGCACGGCTTCGTAGAGATCTTTCTGCTGCGCGCTGAGTTCAACGCGATGGATCGTTTCAATTTTATCTGGCAGATCTTGCAGCACCGCTTGCTTCGTCCGCCGCAGCAGCACCGGGGCGATGCGTTGGCTCAGGCGCTGCCGTGCGTCGTCATCCCCCTGCTCCTCGATGGGCTCGCGGAACGTGGTGCCGAAGAAATCTTTCCCCCCCAGAAACCCCGGCATCAGGAAATGGAAGATGCTCCAGAGTTCGCCCAGATGATTCTCCATCGGCGTGCCACTGAGGCAGAGCCGCAACCGGGAATCAAGCCTACAGGCCGCCTGCGCGGTGCGGGTGCTGTGGTTCTTGATGTTCTGCGCCTCGTCCAGGATCACGATATGGAAGGCCTGTTGCGCGAGGATGTCTTCATCACGGGCCAGGATCGGATAGCTGGTGAGGATCAAATCATGCTTCTTAAAATTGGCCAGATGCTTCGCGCGATCTAGGCCCGTGTAGATCATGCAACGCAGCTTCGGCGTGAAGCGCGCGGCTTCCTCCGCCCAGTTAAAGACCACACTCTTGGGGGCCACGATCAGGCTAGGGCGATCCATGGCTCCAGCTTCTTTTTCCGCTAATAAATGAGCCAGCGTTTGCAGTGTCTTCCCCAGGCCCATGTCATCCGCTAACACGCCACCAAGCCGGGCGGTGGCTAGAAAACGCAGCCACCGATACCCATCCAACTGATATGGCCGCAGGTCCGCCTTCAGCCCCGCAGGCTTCTCCGCTTCCTCCCAGACCTGCGCGCCTGACAGTTTGGCACCAAGCTGCTGCAGCGCCTCGGACGTCTGCGCAAACATCGCTTCCTCCCGCTGCGTGGCCAGGGCCGCCAACTGTGCAGCGCGCAGCCGATGCACCTCCAGCTTCCCCTCTTTCAATAAGCCTGGGCTTCGACTATATAGCTCCGTCAGCGCGCTCAACAGCCGATGAAAACGATCCGCTGGATACGGCAAATATTTCTTCCCCACGGGCAACATGATCGGTGCCGTGCCCATCTTCGCCAGATCACTAAGCACGGAAAAGCTGCCCGCACTGCGCAGGAAGGCAATGATGGCGGGCAGGAGCGGCACGCGCGCACCATTGGTTTCATAACCACAATCCACCGTGAACCAATCCGCCCGCTCACCCTCCTTCACCTCCTCATACCACGCATCTGGCGTCAGTAATTCCAGATCAAACGTGGCCTCCGTTTCCACGCGCCAGCCGCGTTCCTTCAGTAATGGCACTTGGGTTTGTAGAAAGGTAAACCAGCGCGTGGGCGCATCTGGAGCGTGGCAATAGACGTGCTTCAACGCCGGCTTCACGCCAAAGGTCATCACCTCTGCGAGCCGCCGCAAGCCACGTGCACTCAGACCATCCGCTAGGTCTCGCTCCGCAGGTAAATTTCGTGCTAGTTCCACCAGACGCTCGGCATGAAGGACCGATACTTTTTCCGCCCCGCGTCCGAATGCAAAGCACTTCTCGGGAGCAGCCTCGTAGGTGAATTCCACCTCGGCTAGGCGCACCACTTGATCGTAAGTAAACGCTGCCGCGCCTGCATAATAACTGCTGAAGACTTTCTCCCCAAAGAGTCGTAGAATCGGCTGTGGTGGCTGATCGAACGCTTGCACCGTTTGCAGTTTCGGTGGAGCCACCACGGCTGGTGAGGTGCGGCTAGGCTTTTCTAAATGATGCGCCAGTTGATCCGCATCCGCTGGGGAAAGATCGTCCATGTCTAACCAGCCAAGCAGAAATTTGGCACTAGGCCGACGCGCCACGGGATGCACGGTATGCGACGTGAGATCCATGACCTGGATCGGTTGCGTGGGCAGAACCACTAATGTGCGACCAGCGCTGGTTAGGATCGGCCGCTGCCGCCCATTTTCCAAACTCAGCCAGCCCGTGCTCAGGGTGATTTCCTCCTCAGAAATTGCTAGCGCAGGTTGATCCAGCGCCTCCCAGAGCGCCCGTCCGCTCAGCCACAGCCGGGGCAAGACCTGCAACCACCAACGTCCACGCGGCACCAAGCCAGCCTCCGTGCGCAGCTTCCGCAGCACGTCCACTAATGCCACATCTCCTGGGCTCAGGAACTCGGGCGCTTGTTTATAGTCCAGATTAAATGGCGCATGGAAAACGTAATCACCCTCACTGTTCAGCTTGGCGGTGGTGAGGGAAAGCTGCACCAGTTGCGACTGCGCAGCCACGCGACTGAACACATACAGCAGACGAAATTGCGTCTCTGCTGAGGGGAAAAAATTGTCCTCGTCATCATGATCGCCATCGCCATCGTCCAAGGTGGAAACTTTGTCTAACCAGAGTTGCAAGGCCGCACTAAGCACCACCGGAGCCTCCACCACAGGCTTTTCGGCAGCCTCCCGGACTGGTTCCACCGTCTCTTGCAGATCCTCCCGGGGCTCATACCATGGATTCCCCACCGCCTGGAGTAGACCTGCCACGTGCTTGCACAAGAAGCCCTCGATACAACTACACTGCGTGTGCAACTCACACGTTTTTCCATACGGCAGCAGCGTGGCGGAAGCCTCCAACGGAGCCATACTGCGGGTGGCGATCTTCCCCCGCAGTTTGATAACATTGCCCGCCTGCGTGATCTCTAAGCCATAGACCATGCGCGCTTGGACGAACACCGCCGCCGATTCCAACTCCGCACGCCCGAACCCCACGCCGCCCAAAGCACGGAGCGGCAGGAGATTGCCAATTTGATGGCGGAGATGGGAGGGAGGAGCAGGCATTAGTCGGTGGTCCCTTTCATAAACAGGCCACAGGAAATGACAGCCGATTTTTCAGAATGGTGCGCGCCTTACCAAGGCGCTCCATCATGCCGAGTAATCCACAGCGCCTTGGCAAGGAGCGAACCGTTCGATCCCATGACCAACAACTTTCGCAGAAGTAGGGATATTCGCAGAAGTTGTTCTCACCCCTACGACTTATCCCCACCTCCCCCCACTCTCTCCCAAAGTTCTGCCCAGCGCCAGGGCCGATGGAATCAGCCTGGGATCAAGCCTCGATGAGTTGTTGCAGTTATTCCCAGGTTATAAGAAGAAGATATTGTCTAGGCCAAAATTTAACTCTCACTTATAGGGTGTGGATAACCCTCAACCGAAAGGAGTCCATGCTTTGCATTGGGCCGACTCTTAAGGCTTGGCTAGTTTACGCACTTTGAGATTCCGATAACGCACGAATTGCTTGGTGTAGTCGCCACCGCCATGGACTTGCAGGGCGATGCCGCCACTGGCGAGCTGCACGTTGTCCTTGTCCGTATATTCCATGAACTTCACGTCGTTGATGTAGGTGATGATATGCGGAGGATTGCTTTGGATGCTAGTGCGGAGGGTGTTCCAGGTGCCGTGCTTCCAAAACTTAGCCCAGTCGGCAGCGGGCACGGGTAGCGGAGTCGGGGGCTCGCCTGTGTTCTTGGCTTCGATCTCGTCTGGCTTGGTGGTGAAATTATAATTCCGTAGGTGGGGCTTACCGCCCATGCCTTCCGCATAGATGCCCATGACGTTGCCACCCGTGTGATAGTCGATCATCGCTTGCCAGGCTTTGCCATCTTCCGTGCTGCGGAGAAAGAGGCCGCTGTCCGGGCCGAAGTCGTTTTTCATTTCAATAGAAACCTCGAAGTCTGTGAAGGCTTCATCGGTGACGATGAGGCCGCCATTGCCCGGCACGTCTTGGCTGCCAATGATGGCTCCGTCCACCACTTCCCATTTCCCACCAGAGGTGTTCTTGCTGGTGCGGCTATGGCCGGACTTAGCAGAGACGTGCCAGCCTTTGAGGGTGCTGCCATCAAAGAGGCTCACCCAGCCTTCCGTGGCCGGAGCGCTTTTTTCTTGGGCTAGGACTAAGGCCGCGCTGGTGAGCGCGATGACGACGGAGGAGGTAAGGATAAGTTTTCGCATGAGTTGGGCATAGTTTACCTGCGCACTGCTCACAAGAGCACATTCGCGGGTCCGCCAGTGTGCTAGCCAAGGAGTCGGGGCCGTTGGCCTCGACATTCAAACTAGATGGTGGCTTCTTAGGATAGGGCCGCTTGGGCTTTGGCGGCGGCGGCGGCAGCGCGTTGTTGGATCTCCTCTGGGGAGGGGAGGTTGGCGAGAACATCTGCGGGGATGAAGCCATCCGAGACCATTTTGGTGAGGCATTTCTTGCGCTCGTTAAGGGCTTTGCTGGCGTCTCGTTCTTTGGAGAAACGAGATTTAGCGGCATCGCTGCGTTCCCGGAGGCGGGAGTAGATGTCTCCGCCTAACAGGGCGGAGATGTCCACTTTCATGGCCTCCCGTTGTAGGTCCGCGTCATTGACGGGCTCCCCATTAATGGGGCCGCTAGCATACTTGGGAAACATGATGGCTACCTCTGGGCAGACGCGGGAGCAGGCGGGGCAGTTGGTCTTACAGTTGTCGTTATTCTGGACCTGGATCTTGCCTTCTTTACTTACGCCATAGACGTCGAAGAGGCAGAAGCTGAGGCACTGCATGCAGTTGGTGCAGCGGCTATAATCGATGACGGGAAACCACGGCTTCCACTGGCCGGGTTGGTTCATAGGGCGGTCTGCACGTTGCCGTTCTAGCGCGCTGAGCACTTCTGCTGGGCTGAGTTTCCCAATGTCCACATGGGGCACGTGGGGCTGCCTTTCCAGACCTTGAAACTGTGGTGCTGGCTGCCCGGAAAAATCCCCTAACACCAGTAGTATGGAGGCCTCATCTAACGGAGCGGCCCCGCCTAACGTGGTGAGTCCATAGCCTTGGTCCAGCAAGCTGCGGCACAACTCGACCTTGCGTTCGGCGGCCAGCGGCTGGGCTCCGGGGCCTTCATAGAGGAGGACTTGGAAAGTAGTAGCAGCGTGGATCATGGGGTGGGGGAGGCGGTGAGTTGGGCGACGGCGGTGGCGGGAGCTAGCTCCCGCAGGTTGATTATTTCTGCGTCAGCAGGCAGCGGGGCATCAGCCGCGTGGAAGAGCCACTGGACGGCCCGGGCATGGCAGGCGGCTATTTTCCAGCCGGACTGCTGGGCCATGACGGCTAGGCGCGGATCGCGACGGGCGGACATCTCACAGAGGTCCGCCACTGCGGTGAATGGGGTGCTCGTGGCGCAGAGTTCGTGCAACACCGCATCCTTGGTTTCATCAGGGATGACTTGAGCGTAAGCACAACGGCAGTAAAGAATGGGCATAGGGTAAAGCGACTAGTAGGAAAGTGGTGAGGAGACAGTGAGACCACGCGCAGCTAACATGCGGTCGAGATATTTTGCTAGCATGTCGAATTCCACATTCACGCGCTGGCCCGCTTGGAGGTGGCGCAGCGTGGTGACGGCGTGGGTGTGCGGGGTGATCCAGAGCGTAAGTTGATCCGGCTGGAGATCGGCTATGGTGAGGCTGATGCCGTCCAGGCAGAGACTGCCTTTCAAACTGAGAAATCGCGCGCTATCCCGTGGCACGCGGATGATAAACTCATGGTCCGCACCCACAGCGGCATAGTGTAGGACCTCCACTGTGGTGTCCACGTGCCCTTGCACGAAATGGCCGCTGAAGCGTGTGTCCGCGCGTATGGCGCGCTCTAGATTCACCGCTGTGCCCACGGCTAGCGTGCCCAGATTTGTGAGGCGTAAGGTTTCTCCTAGCAAGTCAAACGCACACCTGCCCACCCCAAACTCCACCACCGTGAGACAGCAGCCATTCACCGCCACACTCTCCCCTAACGTGAGATCACTAGCAAAGGCCACATCTCCGAGCACTAGCCGCCCGCCCTGCTCATGCAGCGTGAGTGCGGCCACAGTGCCAGTCGATTCCACAATGCCAGTAAACATACGCTACGAGTGGCGGCGGGGCGCTGATCCCGTGGGTAAGAACGGCTCCACAAAGGCACTGTGGAAATCATACACATCCGCAAAGTCCTCGATCATATCCTCTGGGCTCTGGGAGAAGACGCCTTGCTCAATCAAGTGAAAAACAATCTCCCCCACATTTTTCGTGGATTTCAGGCCCCAGTTCTCTAGCAAGGTGGGCACCATGGGACCGAAACTTTTCAGCAAATAAGCGCGGAAGCCTTCGAGCAGTTCCGGCCCACGTAGATGCGAGGCCCCGCCTTGTTGCTCACGGGCGTAGTGCTCCAGCGTATGATTCAAGGCATCCCGCACGAGGCCGTAGGCTTCTGGCGCAAAGCGTTGGTCCTGCTGGAGAATAGCAGCGACAGCGCGGTCGAATTCGACTTTGGGCATAATGGGTGAGGATGGTTGGTGAATGAGGACGGGAAGGGACGTAGCGCACTACCAAGGCACCAAGCCGCCAGCGCCATCAAGAGAAATCTTCTTTCCGTAGTCCACGCCTTGATCTAGGCTCGCGCCCGTTATGCTTTTAAAATCCCTCCTCATCCTCGCTTGTCTCACCCGCTTTGCCTCTGCCGCCGCCGTGCAGATCGATGAAACGATGTCAGAAAAAATCCCCACCAATGCCGCCGACCTCCAGGAGTCGGACTTGCTAGGCACCTATGTGCAACTAGCCACTGGCGGCATCCTGGAGTTCCAGCCTAACGGCAAACTCAACGGCTGGCCCGCCACTGGCACCTGGAAGATCGTGGGGCCGCATCGCGTGGAAATGACCCAGACGCTCAAGGGTAAAAAGGAACGGACGCCTGTGGAAATGTTTCCCCAAGCCGAGGGCCTCCTCATGGTGCGCAACATCAATGGGGAGAACCAGACCTCTCCACTCCATCGCCTTGTAAGATCCAAGCTGGATGCCAAGGCGTGGCAAGGACCATGCACCATCCACGTGCTCGTCTCTGGGACTAAGACCGCCACTGCACGCCCGGCAAAATTTACCGAGGACGGCTACCTCCGCACGCCCGAAGGCGGCTACTGGCTCAAGCTCCTAGCTGATAAATCCGGCACGGGCACACTAGGATTCACCTCTGATCTGGAAGACCAAACGATGGTCATTTACCTATATAAAGTAGGCCCCCTGGTGGTGCTCTTCGATCAACTGGAAAAGCCCAAACTGCTGGCGATGATCCAACTCGGGACGATGCCGTAACTACTTGTCCACACGGCAAACCGCCGCAATCCTCACGGACTGCGGCGGCGGCGTTTTTGAAGTTAGGATAAAATTAAGCAGCCTTCTTCTTTGGCGTTACGGGCGCTTCTTTTTTATCTGCTTTCGGGGCGTCCTGCTTGGGCTCAGGCTTCGCTTCTGGCTTGGCAGCGGCTTTCTCACCCTTTACGCTGGCGAGAATGTTATCGAAGGTGCCTTCACCAATGCCATCCACCATGATGAGATCTTCCCCACCAGCGAACGGACGATCGTCGATGATGGCCTTGGCCTTCGCATCACCGATACCGTCCACGGCAGTCAGTCCCTTGGCATCCGCTTTGTTCGCATAGGCTAGCAACTTGGTCTTTTGGGCCGCCGTTAGGGCTTCCACTTTTTTCTTGGCACCAGCGAGCAGGGCTTTGTCGTCTGCGCTTAGTTCCTCGGGCTTTTGCTTGCTTTTAGAGACGGGCTTTTTAGCCACGGGGGTCTTTTTATCTGTTTTTGCGTCGGCCTTAGCATCAGCGGTGGCAGCGGGTTTGGCATCATCAGTCTTCTTCGGAGCGGCTTGGCTGAACGAAGTCAGAAGGCCTAACGTGAGAGCGAGCAAGATGGATTTTTTCATAGGACGAACGGTTTTTTTTATTTGGGTTGTTAGTAGATAGATCAAGAGACCTCCCGAGAGATCCCCCGTGCTGCGTGGTTAGCGACAAGGAGGCGGGAAGTCCAGAGAAATAAGCGTGGCTTACGCTTCGAGGGGTTCTGACGATACCGTCATACTTTTATTCGCAGGCGCGCAGGCTTCGTCAGCCTGGACGTTTTCACGTAGGGGAAAACCTTAAATGGGGGAGTGCCCGGTCTGGGGCTTTGTGGCATGGATAGGTTCCGTTTTCCCCCTCTTTATGATTCGTCGCGTTATTAGTTCCATTTTTCTCGTGTGTGCTCTGTTTCCTGAGCCGGGGAGGGGTGCGGACGCGGTTAATTTTAGTGCGCAGATCCGGCCCATTTTATCGAAGGCGTGTTTCCACTGCCATGGGGCGGATGAGCAGTCCCGGAAGGCGAAGCTGCGGCTTGATGTGCGGGCGGACGCCTTGCTAGTGCGGGACGGTGGCGTAACGCCGATCCGGCCTGGGGATTTGGCTGGCAGCGCACTGCTCCAGCGCATCCAGAGCCATGATCCTGAGGAAATCATGCCGCCACCAAAGTCCGGACCAGGGCTGAAGCCAGCGGAAATCGCCTTGTTAGAACAATGGATTTCGGAGGGCGCGGAATACCAAGGCCACTGGGCTTTTACGAAGCCCACGCGTCCGGCGGTGCCCGCTACGGGCGTGACGTGGCCGAGGCAGCCGTTGGATCATTTCATTTTGGAAAAGCTGACAGCGGCGGGATTGCAACCAGCTGTGGAGGCAGATCGGGCCACGTTAGCGCGTCGCGTAGCGCTGGATCTCACGGGGCTTCCGCCAGCGGCTGCGGTGGCGCAGGTGTTCTTGGCGGATGCGGCTCCAGAGGCCTACGAACGCTATGTAGATGCGCTGCTAGGCACGCCTGCTTATGGGGAGCGCTGGGCGCGGATGTGGATGGATCTGGCGCGCTATGCGGACAGTGCGGGCTATGGCTCGGACCCCTTGCGGCTGAATATCTGGCCCTACCGGGATTGGGTGATCCGAGCGTTTAATGACAATGTGCCTTACGATGCCTTTTCTCGTGCGCAGTTAGCCGGGGATTTGATTCCGAACACGTCGCCAGAGGAGTTAGTGGCCACGGCGTTTCATCGGAATACGATGACGAATACGGAGGGCGGCACGGACGATGAAGAGTGGCGGGTGGCCGCCGTGAAAGATCGCACGCATGTGACGCTGCAAGTCTGGATGGGCCTCACCATGGGCTGCGCGCAGTGTCATAGTCATAAATTCGATCCGATTTCCCAGACGGAGTTTTACTCGACGTATGCGTTGTTTAACCAAACGGCGGACCACGATGCCAACGATGAATCTCCCACGCTGCCGATCCCCGATCCCAGCCAGCAGACCCACCGCGGGCATTTGCAGGCAGAGCTAGGCGAACTCCAAAAGGCCGCTGCGGAAGGCACACCCGCGCTAGCCGCAGAGCAGGCCGCGTGGGAGCAGCACGTGCAACAAGCTGTGGCCTGGGAACCGCTGGCCATCCAATCCCTAACTGCGGCGGACCCGCCCAGTTGGGAAAATCAGCCAGATCATTCCGTGCTGATCAAAGCAGGCGCGGCGGCTCAGAACACTTATCATTTAACCGCCATCAGCAACCTCCGGGGAATCACCGCCGTGCGGCTGGAGGCGCTGCCAGATAACAGCCTGCCCAGCCACGGGCCGGGCGCCGCGCTTAATGGCAATGCCGTGCTCACAGGACTTACCCTCAGCGCCCAGCCCACGCAGAAGGTGGTGCCACATGTCCGTTATGTGCGGGTGGACGCTCCGGGGAAAGGTCGCTTTCTGCATCTGGCGGAAGTGGAAGTTTTCAGTGGTCGCACCAATGTGGCTCGCCAAGGCAAGGCGAGCCAAGTGAGCACGGACTTTGGTGGCGTGGCGCAGCGGGGCATTGATGGGAATACGAATGGCGACTATAAAGCGAATAGCGTCACGCATACCGCCGCCACGGATAATCCCTGGTGGGAACTGGATCTAGGGAAAGAATATCCCGTGGATCAACTAGTGATGTGGAATCGGCTGGATGGCGGCATGGACGCGCGCTTGGTACCATTTACCATCACGGCTCTCAGCGATACCCACACCACCGTCTGGACGCAGACGACCACCGTGGCTCCGAATCCGAGCATTACTTACGATCTCACGGCTAGCCGACCCCACATCGCCCTGCAATACGCCACCAGCACCTACGCCCAGCCGGGCTGGGAGGTGGGCCGGGCCATTGATGGTGATGCCAAAACGGGCTGGGCCTTTTCCCCGCGCTGTGGGGAGCCGCATACAGCGGTTTTTGAGTTAGCGGAGCCGCTGGACTTTGGTGAGGCGGCGGCGGCGGCACTGGAAATTTCGCTGGCCCAAGAGTATGGGGAAAATCACACGTTAGGGAAATTCCGCCTCTCCGTCACGGCGGCCCCCCAGCCTGTGATCGCGCTTTCAGAGAGCTTGCGCAGCATCTTCAGTAAGATCCCGGGCACGCGGACCGCCGCAGAAGCACGCACGCTGCGGGAGTGCTTTCTGCCCACCTCCAAAGTCCAGCCGCAGCTCACGCAGGCCGTGGCGGATAAGCAAAAGCAGATCGAGTCGATCAAGCCAGTGGCCGTGCCCGTGATGCAGGAACTAGCCGCCGACCACGCCCGCACGACCCATTTATTGAACAAGGGAAATTTCCTGGACCCCGGCCCCGTGGTCACGCCAGCGGTACCTGCCGCGTTCGGTCCGTGGCCCGCCGCTGCTCCGCAAAATCGGCTGGGACTAGCAGACTGGATCTTTAGCCCAGAGAACCCGCTGACGGCCCGCGTGGCGGTGAATCGCTTCTGGGCGCAGTTGTTCGGCACGGGGCTGGTGGAGACGGAGGAAGACTTCGGCACGCAGGGCACCTTGCCCAGCCATCCGCAGTTGCTGGATTGGCTAGCCTGTGAGTTTACCGCGCAACATTGGGACGTGAAGGCGCTGCTAAAAATGATCGTCACCAGCGCCACCTACCGCCAAAGCAGCCAGGTGACGGCGGAATTATTAGCCAAAGATGAGCGCGGACGTTTGCTGAGTCGGTATCCGCGGCGGCGGCTGGATGCCGAGCAGGTGCGGGATCAAGCACTGGCCCTAGCCGGATTGCTGAGTGGGAAATTGGGCGGCCCCAGCGTTTACCCGCCGCAGCCGGACGGCTTATGGAAGGCGGCTTTCAACGGCCAACGCACCTATGACACCAGCAAGGGCGAGGACCGCTACCGCCGCGGGCTCTACACCATCTGGAGGCGCAGCGTGCCCTACCCTAGCATGGCCACCTTTGATGCCCCCAGCCGGGAATCCTGCACCATCCGTCGTGTCCCTACCAATACCCCGCTCCAGGCCTATGTCACCCTCAATGACCCCGTTTATGTGGAAGCCGCCCAGGCCCTGGGCCGCCGCATCCTGCGGGAGGGCGGGGCGACCCTCAACACGCGGCTGACCTATGCCTACCGCCTCGTGCTAGGACGGGAGGCCACGTCCACGCAGTTAGGGCCATTGGAGAAACTTTACCAATCCGCCGCCACCCAGTATGCCCAGATGCCAGCGGAAGCCCTCCGCCTAGCCACCGAGCCCTTGGGGCCTTTACCCGCTGGCCTCCCCGCTGCTGAGGCCGCCGCCTGGACTCTGGTGGCCAATACCCTGCTGAATCTGGATGCAGTGCTGATGAAGAGCTAGCCGTGCGGCTAGCCATGACAACTTTTCCCCGGCTCTATTTCCCGCTGGCCACCACGGCATTTCCCATTAGGCTTGGGCATGATTACCCGCCTGCTTCGTCGTTTGAAACTTTGGTTGCTCCTCATGCTAGCACTCCCGCTACTCCTGTTGGGAACCGCGCAATGGATGCTCTCCCGGGCGGCTACGCCCGCAGCGTTAGTAGCCCGCGTGGAGAGCACCTATAATTGCCGTGCGGAGGTCACTGCGGCCAGCGCCAACCTCTGGCGACTGCCAGCGCAGATTAGCCTCAGTGGCTTGAAGCTAGCCCCCCGGGATGCTGATGCGGATACCGCCAAACCGCTGGGCGAGCGCTCCCTACTGGCGGGAAAATCCATCCTTGTGGCCGTGGATCAACTCACGTTAGAACTGAATCTCTGGGCCGTCCTCACTCGCAGTTTAAATATCCAAAAGCTCCTCGTCCAACGCGTCAATATCCTCTGCGAAAACCCCGTGGAAGGCCCCAGCGAGCTGCACACGCTCTTCACCCGCCCCAGCATCGTGGCTGGCCAACCGAACCCCGCCCTAACGGCTAAGACCGAGCCCCCCACCGCCCCTGCCACTCCCGAGCCCGCCCATGAGTTCCACGCGCGGGATCTCCCGCTGGCCCCAGAGATCGCCCAGGCCCGCCTAGAACAAGTGCGCGTGGACTTTAAAAATATGAAATCCCGTCAAGTGCTGCGTTTTGAAAATGCCAACTTGGACATCCAACAGTTGTTGATTGACAGCGGCAATCTAGCCCAGAAAAATCATGCTGCCCTAGGGCTCGACGGACGTTTCCAGATCATCGGCAAAGATAAGGTGCGGCAGGTGGATCTAGGCGTGCAAATCCACGCGGACACCGCCCCCTTCGATCCCCGCTCTGGCACTCTCAAGGCCCTCCCATTTCAAGTCCGCATCGCCCAAGGCT
The DNA here is from genome assembly GCA_043757865.1 of Verrucomicrobiales bacterium. Taxonomy (GTDB): domain Bacteria; phylum Verrucomicrobiota; class Verrucomicrobiia; order Verrucomicrobiales; family V1-33; genus JAGNEJ01. Next base: position 21,455 of record JAYVOP010000077.1, read on the forward strand.
CCACCCTCCAAGATCTCCCCGCCCTCCAGAAAATCAGCGAAAAGATCCAGAAGTGGGAGCGCTACGGTCTCCTCCTGGCACCCTTGCCAGACCAGATCATCATCGACCAGAACCTCAGCATGGACGTCATTTATGGCGGCCATCAACTCACCACGCAGACAGATTTTACCCTCCCTCTCCAGGACTATGAACTCACGCTACACCAGGGCAGTTGGTGCCAGACCGTGGATGAGACCTGCCTACTGGACCTCCAGATCAAGGCCTCCCCCGCCGTTTCCAGCCGCGCCCTAGCTGGCCTCACGGCTAGTATCACCCAGAAGATCGGCACCAGCCTGGGCACCCCTGCCGCAGAGAAGCTCATCGCCAGCCTGCGGGCGCAAGGGCTCATCCTCCCAGATGGCCGCCTTAGCGTCCCCATGACCCTCACCGGCCCCGTCGGTAAACCCAAAGTGGAAGATCAACTCACCGGTATCCTAATGAAAGCTGTGCTGGATGGTGTGCTCGGCGGACTGGGGCTGTAAGAGGAGGCCCCGCCAAGCCCCCGTCAAGTGGGTCGCCCCGCATGCAACTGTTCCCAAAAGCTCCGATCCTCCGGCCTCAGATAGTCTGGCAGATCAGCGTGGAAAAAGACTAACATGCGGACCACCAAGACCGCCACCCCCAGGAGCACTCCCGCCATCACCCCCAACGTGGGCAGCGGGCGGAACTCTACCCGCAGTTGCAGTGCCGCGTCCCACGCGGTCTCCCCCGTCTGCCGATAGCGGGCCAGCGCTACTAACTTGAGTAACGGAGCAAGGATCATCAGCTCCATGCCACATCCCACGAACCACACATCAAACGCCCGCGTCCAAGCCTGCCGCCAGCTTAACCGCTCCCCCGCCGCCGTCAGTACCCGCAGCCCCAGCATCGCCTTCCCCGGCGTGCAACCCCACCGCCGCAGACACCCCACCTCCACCGGCAGCCACAGCAACGGCGGCACCAAGAACACTGGCAAGCTCGGCAGCATCAATTCTCCCGGATGAATCCACCCCCACCAAGCCGCTAACGGCATCATCACCAACCAGCCCATCCACAGATCCAACATCCGTGCAAACAGCCGCCGCCAAGCCTGCCGATGCCGCACCCGGCTCAGCTCCCGCGCCACCCTCAGCTCCACCATTTCCCCCAGCACCGCCAGCGGAGCCGGATCCACCGCTGCGGCGGCCCCCGCCCTCGGCAACACGCCCTGCAATGCCTGTATCTCCTCCACTGGCAACCACCCAGCCATTCCCTCATGCCAGCCCAACTGCGTCGGCAGCAGCACCCCATCATCCAACAACTCCCGCACCTGAAACAACGCGAGCGGCCCCACATTCTGACCATCTTTCTGAAAATAAAACTCCATGCCCCTACCCAAAGCCCCGCACCCCGCACCCGGCAAGCCCTAATCAAATGAGTGTTGGCAAACCCCACCCCGCCCAACTCCGCCTCAGCAGCCGGATTCTCCCAGGGCTGGAGCGCAGCAAATGCCCTGGATCAGCCATGGATAAGGGCTGGCGGCCCGCAGGGCCGCTAGAATGTGTTTTAAAATTGCCAGCCTCCCCCATGGAGCGCGGAGTGGAACTCCGCAGCGCTGGCCGAGCCGCAATTTCCTTCGCCCTTAGCTAAATGCAGCGGAGTGGAACTCCGCGCTCCATTTTAAAACACACCCTAGACGAGCGGCCTATCGAAAGAAATGGTCTGCAGACTTGCGGACAGGGATGTAATTTCTGTTCTGTAAAAGTGGCGATCAGGTCATGAATGGTTGATTCATGCGTTCAAGACTACTTGCGAAACCTCCACTGTTTAAGAAGACTTTTGCTTCTCAAATATTTTCCGCCTCCGCCAGCGCCCGGCGTTCCACCCAGACGCTGACTAGCGCTAGGTCTGCCGGGGTCACGCCTTGGATGCGGCTGGCTTGGCCGAGGGTTTGGGGGCGGATTTGGTTGAGTTTGAGTTGGGCTTCGCGTTTGAGGCCGGGGATGGCGGTGAAATCGAGGCTGGCGGGGACCGGGCGGTCTTCCATTTTTTGGAGTTTGGTCACGAGGTCGGATTGGCGGGTGAGGTAGCCGGCGTATTTGAGGTCCGTTTCCACGAGGTCCCAGATTTCCACGGGGAACGTGGCTTTCATTTCCTCCGGCAGGGCGGTCCAGACGTTTTCTGTGCGGCGGAACCATTTGTCTAGGCGGATGGATTCGTAGGCGGTGTCCGCGCAGAATTTGTGGAGTTCCGCCACGCGGGCGGCTTTGGCGGCGGTGCGGGTGGCACGGTAATTGTCCACTAGGCCGATCTCTGCGGCGGCGGCGGTCAGGCGCAGATCACAGTTGTCCTGGCGCAGGAGGAGGCGGTATTCCGCCCGGCTGGTAAACATGCGGTAGGGCTCGATCACACCCTTGGTCACCAGATCGTCCATCATCACGCCCAGGTAGGCCTCCGAGCGACGGAGGATCATCGGGGGCTTTCCGGCCACTTTCAGCGCGGCATTAGTCCCGGCAATGAGTCCCTGGCCAGCGGCTTCCTCATAGCCAGAGGTGCCGTTGATCTGTCCGGCAAAATAGAGGCCGCTGACCCGCTTGGTTTCGCAGGTGGGGAGGAGCTGGGTGGGCGGGCAGAAATCGTATTCCACGGCGTATCCGGGACGGATGATCTGGGCATTTTCCAGGCCGGGCACCGTGCGGATGAAGGCATACTGGACCTCGTAGGGCAGTGAGGTGGAAATGCCGTTCACGTAGTATTCGTGTGTGTGCCGACCCTCTGGCTCCAGGAAAAGTTGGTGCTTATCCTTATCCGCAAACCGCACCACCTTGTCCTCAATGGACGGGCAATAGCGCGGCCCCACGCCCTCGATCTTCCCAGCATACATCGGGGATTTATCCAGATTGTCCCGGATGATGTCGTGGGTGGCGGGGTTGGTGTAGGTGATCCAGCAGGACATTTGTTCCACGTGGAACGCCGGGTCCGCCCAGGGGTTGAGGGTGAAGATGTGGTCCACCTCGCGTCCGATGGTATCCGAAAGGTAGCTGAACTTGGGGGCCGGGGTATCGCCAAACTGACGTTCGCATTTGCTGAAATCAATGGTCTTCCCATTCAGCCGACACGGGGTGCCGGTCTTGAACCGCTGGACATCAAAGCCCAGTTTCTTCAAAGAATCACTCAATGTGGAAACCGCATCCCCCATGCGTCCGCCCGCCTGATTCTGCATCCCCACATGCAGCAGTCCGCGCATAAAAGTGCCACTGGAAATAACGATGGACCGACATTTAAACTCCATTCCCAGATTCGTCCGCGCCCCAGCAATGGCATCGCCCTCCACCAGCAGCTCGGAAATATTGCCCTGGTGGATGTCCAGATTCGGGGTTTGTTCCAAGATCCATTTTAGCCGAAATTGATAGGCTTTCTTATCCGCCTGCGCCCGGGGAGAGCGAACGCTCGGCCCCTTAGTGGCGTTCAACATCCGAAACTGGATCCCTGTGGCGTCCGTGTTCAGCCCCATGGCCCCGCCCAGGGCATCGATCTCCCGAACCATATTTCCCTTCGCCAGTCCGCCGATTGCGGGATTGCAAGACATCTGGGCAATGGTGTCCAGATTTTGCGTGAGCATGGCGACAGAAGCGCCAAGCCGAGCAGCAGCCAGCGCGGCTTCGATGCCAGCATGGCCAGCACCGATGACGAGCACATCGTAAGTTTTAGGGTAAGTGTAGAAGGACATAACGAGGGCTGGGTTTAGCCCAGGAACGAACGCAGGGCAAATCATTGCGGGCGAGAATTTGGGAGAAGCATAGCGGTATTGTTCCACGTGGAACAGGGGAAACACAGGACTTGGCCCGCTGGGGCAAAAATCCACACTGTGTTGCTGCCCAACCTCGACCTCCCTGCGGATCGGTCTTGCGCGCTGCGCGCTTGTGGCTAGGCTGCGGGCATGATGCGTCTAGAATTGATCACTACTGGCACGGAGTTACTGCTTGGTAACACTTTAAATACCCACCTCACTTACCTGGGAGAAGCCCTGCTGCCTTTTGGCCTGCGGATTGGGCGGCAGGTGGCGATCCCGGATGGGGACATCATCCGCCAAGCCTTACTGGAGGCCTTTCCGCGCAATGAGATCGTCATCGTGACGGGTGGTCTGGGGCCTACGAGCGATGACCTTACGCGGGAAATTACCGCCGATCTTTTAGGCCTGCCGATGGCCGAAAATGCAGAGGTGCTGCAACGCATCAAGGATCGGCTAGCGCGTCGGCAAAAGGAGATCAACGACCAGACCAGACGCCAAGCCCAGGTGCCAGTGGGCGCGCAGGTGCTGCCCAATGACTTTGGCACGGCCCCTGGGCTGTATTTCCCGGCTCAGGCGCATTGCCCAGCCACGGGTGGTCCCTCCCCCCATTTGTTCCTGCTGCCGGGGCCGCCCCGGGAGTTGAAGCCGATGTTTGCCAATGTGATGGCTCCGCTGCTGCGCACGTTGTGCGCGGGGAAAACGAAGCTCTCGCAGATGCGGAATTTCCGGCTGGCGGGGCTGGGTGAGAGTGAAGTTTCCCAGACGGTGGAGCCTGCGCTGATGCAGTTAGGCGAGGATTTGGAAATCGGTTATTGCGCGCGCATGGGCGAGGTGATCGTGCGGGTGCTGGGCACGCCAGAGCAGATGGAAGGCGCGCGGAATGTGGTGGCGGCGGCCTTTCCCCAGCAGTTCTTTTCCGCCGATGATCAGAGCCTGGAGTTCACGGTGGTGGATTTGTTAAAGAAATTTGGGCGCACGGTGGCCACGGCGGAGAGCTGCACGGGCGGGCTGATTGCGCATCGGATTACGAATGTGCCGGGGGCTTCTGCGGTGCTGACGCGCGGTTATGTGACGTATGCCAATGAGGCGAAAATGGAGCTGCTAGGCGTGCCCGAGGAGTTGCTAGGGCAGCACGGAGCGGTGAGTGCAGAAGTCTGTCAATCCCTGGTGGAAGGCTGCCTGGAGCGTGCAGGCACGGATTACGCGGTGGCGGTCACGGGCATCGCTGGGCCGGGCGGCGGCACGGCGGATAAGCCCGTGGGCACGGTTTTCATTGCCATTGCTAGCCGGGACGGACAACCCACGGTGGTGGAGCGCCACCTCTTCGCCTACGAGCGGGAGACGTTTAAATTTACCACTTCCCAGACCGCCCTGGATCTCCTGCGCAGACGCTGCGTGGGCTTTTGCTAGATCAGCCCTGCCGCCACGTCTTCACTAGCACTCATGCGGCGTGGTAGCTCCACGCGCACTGTGTTGCCTGCTGCGTTGGAGATGAATTCGATCTGGCCGTGATGCAGTTCTACTAACGACCGTGCGATGCTCAGCCCCAGCCCACAACCATCCACGGTCCGCCCCGCCGAGTGATCCCCACGGTAGAACCGATCAAAGACCCGTGCGGCCACCGGCTCATCGACCAGCGGACCAGTGTTGGTAATGGTGAAGATCGCCATGCCGACTGCGACCTCTAGCTGGAGGCGGATGGAGCCGTGCGGTTGGTTATATTTCACGGCGTTATCTCCTAGGATCAGCAGCAGTTGGCGCAGGCGATGCCGGTCTGCGGACAGGGTGATTTCCTCACATGGATGGATCGTGATCTGCAAATGCAGGCCGTCCGCCAGGGCTTCCAGATCATCTGCCACCTCGCGGACTAGCACGTGCAGCGCCACGGGTTCTAAAGTGAGCTTCAGCAGATCCGCATCCGCCCGGGTCAGCATGGACAGACCGTCCACGATCTTGGTCATGCGCCCGATCTCATCCAGCCGCGTGGCCAGCACGTCGGCGTGCGGGGTGCTGATGGGCGAATTTGTCAACTCCCGCTCCACACTGGCGCGCAGCACCGTCAGCGGCGTTTTCAACTCATGGCTAGCATGGAGGGTGAAATGATGAATCTGCGCAAAACTCTCCCGCAGCCGATCACTCATTTGGTTAAATGCGATGGTGAGTCGATCCAGCTCATCCCCGCGCCCCGTCAGTGGCAGCGGATGTCCTAGCTCTTCCATGCGCCCCGTGCTGATGCGTTGTGCGGCCTCCGTGAGCCCCGTGATGGGTCGCAGCATCCGATGCACCAAAAACCACGCCCCCGCCGCTAGCAAGATGATGGGGATGCTGCCCCGCCCTGCCACCTCGGCTAGTTGCCACGCCAGCGACTCTTGCTCATGCTCCGCAGCGGTCTGCGCATCCAACGGCTCCTCAATGAGTTCTTGATAGGAAAGATACGTCGTGGCGATGAGGCAAATTACTAACATGCCGAGGAAAATCAGCGCCAGCCGCAGCCGCAGACTCATCGCGTCTCCTCCAGCGTCTTGAATGCCACGGGATGCTTCGGATCATGCATCACATAGCCAATGCCCTTGACGGTGTGGATCAATTTAACCTCACTGCCGAAGTCCACCTTATCCCGCAGTCTGCGGATATAAACATCCACGAGGTTCGTGCCGGGATCGAACTGATAGTCCCAGGCCTCGGAGAGCAGCAACGAACGCGGGCAAATGTGGGCCGTGTGTCGTAGGAGCACCTCCAACAATTTGAATTCGCGAGGGCTCAGATCGATCCGTTTCCCAGCTCGTCGGACCTCGCGTGCGGCAGCATTGAGCGTGAGATCTGCCAGGGCTAACTCAATGCTCTTTTGATCCCCCGACCGCCGGGTGAGAGCGCGCACGCGGGCGACCACTTCGGTGACGGAAAAGGGCTTGGGTAAATAGTCATCCGCGCCTGCATTCAGGCCCTCCACGCGTTGATCCACCCCGCCTCGGGCGGACAGCAGCAGCACGGGCACAGAATTGCTTTGCAGTCGCCATTCCCGCACCACGCTCAGACCATCTCGGCCCGGCAGCATCACGTCTAAGACCACGGCGGCAAAGGCCTCCCGCTGCGCCAGCTCATACGCGGTCTTGCCATTCCCACACACCTCCACTGCAAATCCATCCTCCCGTAAGGCCTCCGCGATAAAATTAGCAGTGCGCACTTCGTCTTCGACTAGCAGGATTCGTTTCATAAAGGATGGGGATGGGTGGATTGGCCCGCAGCATAGATTCCGCCGCCGAGCCACGCCAGTAAATTCGCGGCGGCAGGGCAAAGGAAGTGAAGATGCGGTCATGGCTCCCTGCCATCCCTGCCTCCAGGCTATTTATAAGAGCGCGTGGCGAAACTCATCTCTTGATATTTCAGCCATTCCTTATGCAGTTTAGGATTGGCGAGGTCACCCGTATATCCCCACGCGGCCACATAGCTGAACAGATCATCGTGCCGCAGCGCCTCGCCTTCGTCCTCATGCTCACTTCGGAAATGCCCGCCACAGCTTTCCTCACGGGCCAGGGCGTCTCGGCAGAGCAATTCCCCAAACTCCAAGAAGTCCGCCACGCGTCCGGCTAGTTCCACTTCCTTATTAAATGAGTCCCCCGTGCCTGGCACGCGCAGGTTCGTCCAAAACTCCTCGCGCAACTCGGGCAGTCGTTTCAGGGCTAGGTTCAATGATTCCGTGGTGCGTGCCATCCCGCATTGATTCCAGATTAGTAAACCTAACTCCCGATGGAAACTGCTCGCGCTACGTTTCCCCTTGATGTTCAGCAGCGCGTTGGTGCGGGCGCGGACCTCCTCCTCCGTGCGGATGAAGTCAGGATGATCTTCCTTGATTGAGCCGGGCTTCTGCCCTGCGAGGTAATTCGGCAGCGTGGCGGGGATGACGAAATAGCCGTCCGCCAAACCCTGCATCAAGGCACTTGCACCGAGGCGATTCGCCCCGTGGTCAGAGAAATTCGCCTCGCCTAACACGTGCAGTCCGGGCAGATTGCTCATCAGATTATAGTCCACCCACAGGCCGCCCATGGTGTAATGCACGGCGGGGTAGATGCGCATCGGCTGCTTGTAAGCGTTCTCGCCCGTGATCTGTTCATACATGTCGAAGAGGTTGCCGTATTTCTCTTTCACGATCGCTTCGCCCTTGGCGATGACCAGAGCCCAATCCTTCACGTCGGCCTCATTGCGGATGTGCAGCGCCTCGCGACCGTAGCGTTTAATCGCATCTGCGAAATCCAAATAAACGCCTAACCCACCTGGACCCACGCCGCGTTCATCGTCACAGACTTCCTTGGCGGCACGGCTGGCGATGTCCCGTGGCGCTAAGTTGCCGAAGCTAGGATACTTCCGTTCCAGATAGTAATCCCGATCTTCCTCCCCAATGGAGCGCGGGTCTTTCAAGCCGCTGACTTTATCCTTCGGGGCCCAGCAACGGCCATCGTTGCGCAGGGATTCGCTCATCAGCGTCAGTTTGCTTTGATAGTCGCCACTGACCGGAATACACGTGGGATGGATCTGCGTATAACAAGGATTTGCGAAGTAAGCGCCCCGCTTGTGTGCGCGCCACGTGGCCGTGACATTGCAGCCCATGGCGTTGGTGGAAAGATAGAAAACATTGCCATAGCCGCCCGTGCACAGCAGCACCGTGTCCCCCGCGTGGCTAGAAATTTTACCCGTTACCAAGTCCCGCACCACGATGCCCTTGGCATGACCATCCACCACTACGAGGTCCAGCATTTCCGTGCGCGGATACATCGTCACCCCACCCCGCGCGATCTCTTTGCTCAGCACGGAGTAAGCTCCTAGCAGCAACTGCTGCCCCGTCTGCCCCGCCGCATAGAACGTCCGCGCCACCTGGGTGCCGCCGAAAGAACGATTCGCTAACAGCCCGCCATATTCGCGCGCCAGCGGCACGCCCTGGGCCACGCATTGATCAATGATGCCCGCGCTCACTTCCGCGAGCCGATAAACATTGGCCTCCCGGGCCCGGAAATCGCCCCCTTTAATGGTATCGTAAAATAAGCGATGCACGCTATCCCCATCGTTCTGATAGTTCTTGGCCGCATTGATCCCGCCTTGGGCCGCAATGCTGTGGGCGCGCCGCGGGCTGTCTTGATAGCAGAAGCATTTCACCTTATATCCTTGCTCAGACAAGGTGGCCGCCGCTGAGGCTCCCGCCAGTCCACTGCCCACCACAATGATGGTATATTTCCGTCGATTGGCGGGATTGATGAGCTGGGAATGCGCCTTATGGCTTGCCCATTTCTGCGCCAGCGGACCCGGTGGCACGGCATCGTGCGGGGTGTCGCTCGTTTTATCGGCGTTCGTTAGGTAACGGTCAGGGGCAATGGATTCGGCTGCGGAGATCATGGTCCTGCGGCTCTATAGGCAACGTCTGGAAATGCAAGTGGCGGCTCCATTTCCTGCGTGACTTTGCCGGACGCTGTGGGAGGGTGCACCTCATGCCCTCAGCACCCCCAGTTCCCGTTGGCACCGCCGCCGCTTCGCAGTCTCTCGCTCTAGCGCGCGCGGCGCTGGAACGCTACCGCACACGGTGCTTTTGGTTCCTGGCACCTGACTTCCGGGTGGAGGAATCCACCCTGCCCATCATCATCGCTGGCCTCCGCCGTCATGGAGATCGCGCGGCGTTCCAGCTCGCTGCTCAGTTATGCCGCTAACGAAATTTCAACGCGAAGTCTTTGCCACCCTCCGTCGCAGCCGCAGCCCGGATAGCTTCGTTTTTGGAGCCACAGTTTTAAATGCTACTGAGGAGACGCCGCGTTACTCACGGGACATCGACCTGTGCCATGACACGGAAACCGCCGTAGCCGAATCCGCTCTAGTGGACGAAGCAGCACTGACTGCCGCAGGCTACCACGTAACCTGGCAACTCCGCCAGCCGCTCTTCCAGCGGGCCACGATTACCCGTGAGGACGGCAGCGTTAAACTAGAGTGGGCCTTTGACTCCGCCTTCCGCTTCTACCCCGTGGAGGCCGATGCAGAACTAGGCTGGCGACTCCACTTTGCCGATGCGGCCACCAACAAACTATTGGCGCTCTCTGGCCGGGCCGAGCCTCGGGATTTCGTGGACGCCATTTATCTCCACGAGACTTACCTCTCGCTAGGCACCTTGGCGTGGGCCGCAGCGGGCAAGGATGAGGGGTTGAATCCTCGCCTCATTCTGGACCTAGCAGATCGCTTTGCCCGCTATCGCCAAGCAGACATTGATTCGCTGCATCTCACCACGCCGCTCAGCCTAACCGAATTGAAGGCCAAATGGAGCCAAGCAATCGAGCATGGGCGGCACTTTGTGGAGCAGTTGCCTGCAGAGGAGGTCGGCTGCCTCTACCTTCATCCACAGACTCACCGACCCTCCGATCCGCTCCCGGGATCAGCGGAATTTAGCTCCCTAATTCGCCATCAAGGCATCGTGGGTGGCTCCTGGCCAGCCCTGGCAAATTTTTAACAGCCTCATTTCCACGGCCGTCGCGTCGCGCTCGGGCAGATGCTAAATGGGCCCCAGGATTGTAATCGCTAGCATGTCGTTTGCGTGGCACGTCTGCGTCATGCCCCTCGTGGATAAATTAGAACGCATTGGTGTGCTGTTGCAAAACGGCCTGTTGTCGCCCAGAGAATATCATCAAGCTAAAGCGCAGTTACTGCCTTACCGCCCTGCCGAAGCCCAACGCCAGAAGCTGCGCCAAGAATTAGCGCACGCCGAACAAGTGTTCCGTTGCGTGCGTCACCACTGCCTCGTGTCCGATGGCCAAGCGGGCTATCGCGAACCCCGCTGGACGTATCTCTATGGGCTCGGCACGCTCGCCTTGTTGTGGGTTACGCTGGGAATGTTGGTCATCACGGGCTTCCGCGGGTTGCTGCCTTTCCTAACAGTATTTCCTTGCGCTACGTTTCTCATCGGATTGCTCTTCATCGTGCGTTCCATGTTCACGCATGCACATAAGATCACGCGGTTGGCAGCGGCTCAGCGGCAGTGGGAAAGGCGGTATCAGGAGCTTCATCAGCAGTTGAAAAAGCTGGGTGCGTAAGGCCGAATTTCTATGCCCGTGGGTGGGCTTTATCATAGACCTGCTGCATCCGCTCTGTGGAGACGTAGGTATAGATCTGGGTGGTGCTGAGGCTGCTATGGCCCAGCAGTTCTTGGACGCTGCGGAGGTCCGCGCCATTGTTCAGTAAATGGGTGGCAAAGCTGTGGCGGAGCTTGTGCGGCGTGCCGCGGATGGGGATGGTGGAGGCCCGGAGATATTTGTCTAGCACATCGCCAATGGCTTGGGTGGTGATGCGGGTGCGCAGCTTGCTAATGAAGAGCGGCCCTTCATGCACGGTGGCTTGTTGGCGGTAGTGTTGCAGGGCGCGCACGGCATGGCTGCCGAGATGGCAGAAGCGTTCTTTACCCCCTTTGCCTAACACGCGCAGGGTGTCGTGGTAGATGTCGTAGTCTTTGATATTAAGATTCGCTAGTTCGTGCAGGCGCAGGCCGGTGGAATAGAACGTTTCTAGGATGGCGGCATCCCGCGCGCCCGCCCAGACGGGGGCTTGGGCGGGTTGCGCGTGGGTTAGCGGCAGGGCTAGCAGTTCCTCGATCTGTTGCAGCGTTAGCACCACGGGCAGCTTCTTTTCCAGCTTGGGGAGTTGCACTTCTACCAGCGGATTCAACGCTAGGCCGTGGCGGCGGGTGAGGTATTTAAAGAAGCTCCGCAGGGCCGCAAAATGCAGCCGGATGGTGGCCCGACCCAGCTCCCGTTTCATCAGGAGAAAGAGATAGGCACGGAAATCATCTGCCGTGATGGTGCGCCAATCCGTGAGGCGCGGGCACTGGCGACGGAACTCTGCCAGTGCGTGGGCGTAGTTTCCTAACGTGTTAGCAGCACTGTTGCGCTCCACGCTTTGGAACTCCAGGAATGCCTCTACCAGTGGGTCTGGCGGGGGCTTTACGGCGGGCGGAGCGGGGGCATTACGGCGGGCGGGCATGGGCCGCAGATTGGCCTCAGAAAAGCACATGCACAACTCCGATCTCCCCCTCAAGCTGCGCGCATGATCCGCCCTCTCTCCCTTCTCTGCTGCTTGACCAGTGCTAGCTTTAGCCCAGCCGCCGCCATCCCTGTAAAACTCGATCCCGCCCAAGGTTTGCTGCGGGATGGGAAACCTTATTTCATCAAAGGTGGCGGCGGGGAAACGCACTTGGTAGAGCTAGCTGCAGCGGGCGGCAACTCCCTGCGCACCTGGGGGCCGGAGGCCCTGGCGCAGCTTCTCCCGGCAGCAGAGAAACTGCATCTCACTGTTAGTGCTGGTATCTGGCTCGAGTCTGAGTGCGCTTGGTTTTCCTATCACAACGCCGAGCACTGCCAACGCCAAGCGGATCGTGTGCAAGCGATCGTCCAGCAACACCACGAGGCCCCCGCGCTGCTGGCCTGGGGCCTGGGCAATGAAATGGAAGGCGATGGCAAGAACGCCGATCTCTGGAGGCAGCTAAATCGGCTCGTGGAAATGGTCCACAGGCTGGACCCCGCTCATCCCACCTTTACCTCCCTAGCCGGCATGACGGCGGATAAAGCGGCTGGGCTTAACGAGCATACGCCATTGTTAGACTTCGTGGGCATCAACACCTATGGCGGTCTGTTCAGCCTGGGCAAAGGGCTGGAGAAACAACACTGGACGCGGCCGTATGCCGTCACGGAATACGGAGCGCAAGGATTTTGGGAAACCGGCAAAGCCGTGTGGGGTGCGCCCTTAGAGCAAACCAGCCAGCAGAAAGCAGACATGCTAGCGAAAGCCTACTCCGCCGCCATCGCCCCCGCAGGAGCCTGTTTGGGCGGCTATCTTTTCTTTTGGGGCCACAAGCAGGAAGCCACCAGCACGTGGTTCAGCCTCTACACCCTGGATGGGGAAAGCACGGCCAGCGTGGACACCATCCAGCGGCTCTGGACGGGCCATGCGCCTGCCAATACCGCCCCGGTGTTGAAATCCCTCACCAGCCCCTCCGCCGCGCAGATCGTTCGCCCGCAAGCCACCATCCAGGCCACCGTCAGTGCCACTGATCCAGAGGGAGATCCGCTCACCTACCGCTGGCAGATCCTCAATGAAGAGACCACGCGCGACGAGCACCAGCATGAACGCCCAGCGGAAATATTATCGAGCCAAGTCCATGGCTCCGCCCAGGTAGATCTCATGGCCCCGAGCCGTCCCGGGAAATACCGCGTCATGGTCTATGCCCTGGATGGCCACGGTCATGCGGGCACGGCAAATTTTCCGATCCAGGTAAAATAAGATTTGTCCCGCCCGCGCATTCTTGCTCCACTGCCGCACCATGAAATACCGCCCTACCTCACTCGCCATTTTCCTAGTCGCACCCGCGCTAGCACACGCCAAGCCCGCGCCCCGCACCAGCGGCACCATGTATCTAGAGGAACCGCCTGCCCGCCCGGGCTTGCTAGATCAAAAGCCCGCCTCGCCCGCTGCCACTAGCCCCGGCTTGCTAGACTGGCTGCATTGGCGCAGCAAGGCCCCCGCGCCCGCGACCGTGGCTCCCACGCCACCGCCTGTGCCTGTAAAAGTTTCCAAACCAAAGGTCAAAGCTGCCGCCGCCCCACCGCCGCCGTCTGCGCCTGCACTGGAGAAAAAGCGCTGGTTCAGTTTCTTCCAACGTAAACCCGCCGCCGCTTCAGCCCCCGTCAAGCCAGAGCCGTCCGCCAAACTAGCCAAATCCAAACCCACGCCACCAGCCACTACTCCCGCGCCCGAACCTAAGCCAGAAGCGGCTCCAAAGCTCGGCTTCTTCGCCCGACTCTTCGGCGGCAAGGCTGGCCAGGACGAGGAAAGGAGCGAGATGGACAAGGCCAATCGCCCACCGCGTCCCGCCGACTGGGAAAGTAAATTTGTCGTTAGCATGGACCACGTGGAAGCCTTCCGCTTCGGCCCGTCTGGCAGCCATGGCGCGGATAAAATCTTGAATCGCGGCACGGTGGTGACCATGAAAAAGCATGGCCGCGCGTGGGCGGAAGTGGAGGTAGAAGACGGCCACGTATACACTGTAGGCGCAGATCAAGTACGTGCGGCCAAGGAATCGGACTTCGCCCCACCGCCGCCAGTGATCTTGCCCGCCGCCCAGCCAGCGGGCGGTCCTAACTCTAGCTTGATGATCGATCCCCTGCCCGTAGATGATCTGCCCTCCGTGCCGCAGTCTAGCAAACCCGCGCAACAGGCTAATGAACTCCTCACGCCCGCGCTGCCCGCGCTGCCACCGCAATGAAATGCTGGTGGCTGCTCAGTGGCTTGCTTGGCCTCACGACCGCTAGCGCGCAGCTCCCGGCCACGGTCCGCCAACTCATCGTCACCACCACGGAGGGCTGGAACACGCACCACGGCAGCCTCCTCACCTATAGCCGCACGAAGGACGGCGGGCCCTGGAAACTGGCTAGCCCTAACGCCACCCCGGTCTTGCTAGGGAAAGATGGCCTTGCCTGGGGACGCGGCCTCCTGCCCGTGCCGCATGGGGAAAACGGCATCCCCTCCAAGACCGAGCGGGATGGCCGCGCGCCCGCCGGTTGCTTCGCGTTAGGACAACTTTTCGGCTATGCCGCGCAACCGCCGGAGCAGTTGCATTTCCCCTACTACCAAGTCACCGCCAAAGATTGCTGGATCGACGATCCCACGCATCCCGCCTACAACCGCCACGTCGTCGTAGATCTCCAGCGCCTGCCGGATTGGTATGCCAAACAGCACATGCGGCTAGGAGATTTCGCCTATGAATACCTGCTAGAGATCCGTCACAATGCCGCCCCGCCTCAAGTGGGCGCAGGCAGCGCCATCTTCTTCCACATCCGCCGCGGGCCAGACCGCCCCACCGCTGGTTGCACCACCATGGCCCGCCCCGCTTTGCTCAGCCTCATTCATTGGCTCTCCGCAGACGCCGCTCCCCACTACGTCCTCCTCCCTCGCAGCGCCTATGCCGCCCGCCTCCAGTCCTGGGGCCTCCCCTCACTACCCGCGCCCTAGCCCAAGTGGCGCGAAGCCGCTCAAAGGTGGTGCGAGGCTGCCGCCGAACATTTCGTGACCATCAACATTGGAATTCAGAGAAAGTCCACCTAGTGATATTCGGTCCTCCTCGCAGCGTTATCCCCGCGGATGCGGCAGCGGGGGATTCGGCCACTGCTGGGCCACGATCTCGGTGATGGCCACGGCGGGGGGATAGGTGGTGGTGTTTAAAATATGCAGTTTCACTACCCAATGCAGCGCTACCTGACTGTTAGGCAGTGCCGCTAGGATCGTCTGACCCACGGGATCCGCTGCTGTAAAACACGCCCCCGCCACCGGCTGCGGACTCCCTAAATGCAGCCGCACCGCACGTCCCACGTCCTCACGCGGCAGGCCCGTTTCCTCGAACCACGATGGCACTAACACGCTCTGCGGGCAGGCTTCGATCTCCATGGGCCAAGCGATTCCTGGGGGCACGCTCTGGCCGGCTAACAGGGCTGTCCATAGCGTGGCATAGACATTGGAATACGATTCCCAGTCCATCCGCCAACCTTCGGGCGTTTGCTCCAGCAAGACATGGCGCACGCCCGTGGTAGTTAGGAGCCGCAGTGTGGCGGTGGGCAGCGGCAGCGCCAGATCGATGATTTCCTGATCCACGCCCGTTACCACGCGGCTCGTGAACCCCTGCGGATGGTGGGCGTAATACCACTCTAGCAATGGCCGGACGCGCTGAGCCGCGCGCACGTGGGGAAGCATGTGTTCCCAGTCCGGTGCTTCCAGCGCGGCCTTGGCGCTGGCGTAGGCGGCTTGGAGTTGGCTCTTCTCTGGCGTGGGCTCCGCACCTGCTA
Organism: Verrucomicrobiales bacterium; assembly: GCA_043757865.1. GTDB lineage: Bacteria > Verrucomicrobiota > Verrucomicrobiia > Verrucomicrobiales > V1-33 > JAGNEJ01. The sequence continues at coordinate 37,100 of JAYVOP010000077.1, forward strand.
CCTCCGCTAGCGCGCCTCCATGGCTACTCAGATGTAACCTCCACAGCAACAGCCCAGCCACGATAGCGATGCCGATCCCAAATTTAATCAGCCACCCTAACTGCTGACGATGCTGAGTGCTTAGCCTCTCCCGCTTCAGCTCACCTTCCGTCTGCCACTCGTGAATAGCCAACTCTGGCGGAGGTGCAGCAACTCCATCGTCGATGACGAAATGATGCGCACATCCAGGGCAAATCGTCCGTGCACTAGCATCATTTCCCTGCGGGAGCAAAGCCGTGTGGCATTGGGGGCAAAGGATAGGTGCCAGCATGGGAGGGATCGGTAAATTAAGCCTCGCAGGCGGCACAGACACGCTCTGCTGCATCCGCATGGCCGAGCTGCTGCATGTTATGGCGCAGGCTAGCGCGCACGTCGGCGTGCGCTAGTAAATCTTGCAGCATCGTGGCCAAGCGCGCGCCCGTGAGATCACGTTCCTGCACCATCAGCGCGGCCTTGGCGCGCACGAAGACCTCCGCGTTCTTCGTCTGGTGGTCGTCCGCAGCGCTCGGATAGGGAATCAAAATCGTCGGCAAACCAAAAGCGCTTAGCTCCGCGAGGCTGGACGCTCCGGCCCGGGAAATGCAGACGGTGGCAATGGCATACGCTAACTCCATGCGCTGGCAGAAGGGAGCCACGTGGGCCTTGAAAGGCGTGCTAGTGTAGGCCTTGCGCACGGATTCGATTTCCTGCGGACCAGTCAGGTGGATGATCTGCAACACCTTCTCATCCAAGTGCGCCAGCGCGCCTAACACGGCTTCATTGACCCCGCGCGCGCCTTGGCTGCCGCCCATCACTAGCAGCACGGGCACGCCTGGTGGCAGTTGGAAAAACTCCCATGCTTCGGCAGTTGTTACCTCTGCCCGCAAGGCACTACGCAGCGGCGTGCCCACTACGCTGGTCTTAGCGGCGGGGAAATGATGCGCCGCCTCGCCTAGCCCGAGCAAGACCGTATCGCAAAATTTAGCCGAGAGCCGATTCGCCTTACCAGGAAAGGCATTGGACTCATGCAGCAACGTCTTGATCTGGAGTTTCCGCCCCGCATACAGTGGCGGCAGGGAGGTAAAGCCGCCCATGCCTAACACCACATCCGCTTGGAAATTTACCAACAATTTCCGACACGCACGCATCGTTTGCCAACAGCGCCAGAGGAACTTCGGCATCTTCAGTGAGAACACTGGTGGCATGGCAATGGCGGGTAGTTTTTCAAAGCGCAAATCATCATGACCTTGGCTGGCGAGGGCATCAATCTGCTTCTCCGAAATGAGCACGATGCACTGATGCCCACGCGCTTGCGCGGCCTGCGCCACCGCAATGCCAGGAAACAAATGTCCTCCCGTGCCTCCACAAGCGATGACGATTTTTAGAGGCATATTTTCTTAAACAGCAGGGGTCAATTTTGCCCGGCCTAACACGGGATCTCTAGGCGCAATGCGGGCGGATTGGCGATGCAGATTCAGCAAGATGCCCACGCCGAGAAGCAAACAGATTAGGTTCGATCCGCCCGCACTCACGAACGGCAGCGGCATCCCTTTGTTCGGCAGCATAGCCGTTGTCACGCCGAGATGGATCACTGTTTGCATGGCCATCAGGCAAACAATGCCGAAGCCGAGCAACTTCCCAAAACGATCAGGCGCATGGATGGCAATGAAGAATCCCGCCACGGTCATGGTGAGATAACAACCCACAAGGAAGATGCAAAACCACCCGCCCAGTTCCTCTCCGATCACGCTGGAAATCATGTCGCTATTCGCATAAGGCAGGGACCACATCTTCTGCCGACTGTTGCCGAGCCCTAACCCCGTGGGGCCACCCGTGCCATAAGCCAAGAGCCCCAGCCATTGCTGGAGGCCGTCTCCACCGCGGTGCTTCTCTAAATCTAGGAAGGCTGTAATGCGGTCCATGCGCTCGGGATTTTGTAAAATGGCCAGCCATAACGTCGTGAAGGCTCCGCACAACAACAGCCCTAAATACCGCAGCCGCGTCCCGCCCGCATACAGCACGCAGAGCGTGGCCAGCGTGAGTAGCATGGCACTCCCCATATCAATCTCAATGGCGATGAGCCCGATCAAGCCACCCGCAATCAGCATGGGATAGAGGAAGCCTTTGAGGAAACTTTTCCGCTCTTCCGGGCGTCGCGCACACCATGTCGCCACCACGATGACACCGACCAACTTAGCCACTTCCGAGGGCTGGAATTGAAGCCCCAGGCGGATCCAGCGCGAGGCCCCATTGATCCGCAGCCCCACATGTGGCAGGAAACAAGCGATCAAAGCCGCCGCCGCTAGCGCATACAGCACCCAGCACCACTGCGCATAACGACGATAGTCTAACAGCGCAGTCACGATCAAGCCTACCATCCCAATGCCCACAAACAACAATTGATCCTTGGCCTCCTGATAGACATCCTTGGCTCCCTTCATCGTGTAGGGACCGATGCTGACTTGCATGATGAAGCCTAACGCCAGCAGCATTAAAACGATGCCGATGAGCACGGCGGCACTTTTACGAGTCATGGCTAGTCTGGGAGTTTGAGTTTCTGGCCAGCGTGCAGCTTGCCCGCATCAGCCATGCCGTTGAGTTTCAAGAGCGCTTTCTCCGTGATCCCACGACGTTTGGCGATGCTGTAGATGGTCTCGCCTTTCGCCACCGTGTAGGTCTTGCTGACGCTCGCAGGCTTGCTCGTGGTGGTGGCGCTGGCGCTGGCTTTGACGGGCACCACTGCCGGGAGGGTGGGTTTAGGAGCCTGAGCGGCTTCTGGATTAGCCGCATAGCGCGGCGTGGGATTGGCCTGTGGAGGCTGAATAGGTGTCTGCTGCGGAGCCATGCGCGGGGTGCTACTAGCCGTAATCACGCGCGGAGCAGTCGGGATGGAAATGCGACGTCCTACGTTCAATTCGGAGTGCGGATTAGCCGCGCGCAGCTCTTCCACGCTCAGACCACGGGCTGTGGCAATGGACTCCCACGTCTCATCCATGCGGACAATGTAGTCGGTGGTTAGGGTAGGCGCAGCGGCCATGGGGGCGGCACGTAGCGCAGGGGCTGGCGTAGCCGTCACGGGCACCTTGGCTCCGCTGGGGGAAATGATGATGGGCTTGCTAGGCGCACTCTCCCCATAGAAATGGAACGCCACCAGCCCGCCTACGGCCACCAGATGCAGTGCCAACATGCCGATGAACATGCGGGACGTTTTCACCTGCGGCGGCGGGCCGCTGTCCCAGTCACCTTCACTGGTGACGTTGGCCGGCAGCGTGTGCTGGCGGGTGCTTTTACGACGCGGGGGAACCTGGGAACGGAGGCGCTCGCGCTGCGCGCTCAGGTTTTTGACTTTGGTGTTAGGGCTGGTCGGCATTTTGTTTATTAGGTTAAAGCGGCTACATGCTCGGCAAAGATTTGACCGCGTTGGTCATAGCCTGTGAACATGTCGAAGGAAGAAGTGCCCGGAGACAGGATGATCGTTTGTCCAGCCTGGGAGGCTGCATAGCTGCGTTGCACGGCCTCGCCTAGATCCGCGCAAGCATGGGTTGGTACGGCCGAACCCCAGGTGGTGACGAGTTCATCCTTGATCTCGCCAATGGTGAAAACCTCGCTGACTTTCTCAGCGATCAAGCTCGTGAGCGGCTGGTAATCCAGCCCTTTCTGCTTCCCACCAGCAATCAAGATCACCTTTTTCGTAAAGCCCCGCAACGCGCTTTCCATGGCGTGTAAGTTCGTCGCCTTGCTATCGTTAATGAACTCCCGGCCTTTCACCGTGCCTACTAACTCACAACGATGATGCGGCGTGCGATACGCCTGCAGCGTCTTAATCATGGCCTCAAACTGGATGCCCACTGCGGACGTGGCGGCCATGGCGGCCATCATATTTTCCGCATTGTGCAGCCCCCGCAAATTCGTCTTGGCCATGTCCACGAGCATCTCGTTCTGATGCCAAATTTTGCCCATTCGTAGATGGAAATCCGTCTGTGCTCCGGTGGCGCTGAATGTCACTTTCTGCGCGGCCAGTGCCGGGAAATTTTCCGTTCCATTAACGATCGCGAAATCAGCTTTGGTCTGACGCTCAAAGATCCGCAGCTTGGCGTTCCGATAAGCCTCCAGCGAAGGATGGCGATCTAGGTGGTCAGGAGCAAAGTTTAACCAGACCGAGACTTTGGGGTGAAAAGTTTCGATCATTTCCAACTGAAAAGAGCTGACCTCCAACGTATAAATATCCATCGGCAAACCTTCGTTGATGAGGTCTGAAAAAGCCACGCCATAGTTGGCCCCAGCGATGGTCTTGAGCCCCGCGCCTAGCAGGATGCTTTCGATGAGTTCCGTCGTGGTCGTCTTACCGTTGGTGCCCGTGATGGCGATGACAGGCTTGGTGCAGTTCTGATAGGCAAACTCCAATTCGCCCATACAACGCACGCCTGCCGTGAGGTAGCGCGCGGCCAGCGGCCAAGCAGGATCGATGCCCGGACTGATCACCACGAAGTTAAATTTCCGCCGACTCATCAGCGCGGCCTTGCCTAGCAGCACGGAGAATCCTTGCTCACGCAAGAGCTTCGCGCGCTGCTGCACGGCCTCGCTGTCCGTGGAATCTAGGATGGTGACGGTGGCTCCTAGCTTCTTGGCCAAACGCGCAGCGGCCATGCCACTGGTGGCACAGCCTAACACCGCTATCGCTTGTCCGATATATTTCATAAATGTTGCTCAGCGTAGTTTCAAGGTTGCTAGTCCAACGAACGCGCACATAATGCCGATGATCCAGAACCGGACCACCACTTGGGTTTCTTTCCACCCCACTAACTCAAAATGATGGTGCAGTGGACTCATCCTGAAGACCCGGCGGCCCTCGCCATATTTTTTCTTAGTGTATTTGAAATACATCCGCTGAATGATGACGGAGGCTGTTTCTAGCACGAAGACGCCACCCACAATGATCAGCGTCATCTCTTGTTTACAACTGATGGCCATGACCGCAATGCCGCCGCCGATGGCCAGCGCCCCGGTGTCGCCCATGAAAACTCTAGCTGGTGAACAGTTGAACCAGAGGAAGCCCAAGGCCGCTCCCAGCAAGGCGAAGCAAGCGATAGCCACGTCTCCGCTGAGCTGGTCATGTGGCAGATTCAGATAGTCTGCTATGATACGATTTCCATGGAGATAGTTAAAGATCCCATAGGTGAACGCCACCGGAATGGTGCAACCCGTAGCTAGGCCATCCAGCCCATCCGTAAGGTTCACGGCATTGGATGCGCCAATGATGACTAGCATGAAGAATGGCACCGTCCACCAGCCCATATCTTGGATCACGGCACTCTTGATAAAGGGAATCCAGAGTTGGCCAAAGTAGTGTGGATTCTGTTGATAAATCAGCACTGCCACGATGCCCGCCACGATGAATTGAAAGCTTAATTTGAAGCGCTCACTCACGCCTTTGCTGTTCTTCTTAGTGACCTTTAGATAGTCATCCCAAAACCCCAGCACGCCCATGGCCACGGTCGCAAATACCGTGAGGCCGGTGTAAGGATCGCTCCATTTCGCACACAGGCCCACGCTGATGACGAAGGCCAGGATGATCATGATCCCGCCCATGGTCGGCGTGCCTTTCTTGCCTTCGTGCAAGGCGTAGAGCGCGTTCACTTCCTCCGCCGTGCGGATCGGCTGGCCCATCTTCAACGAGAGTAATTTACGAATCACACGATTCCCCATCAGGAGCACCACGCACAGCGCAATGATGCCCGCCACGATGGCGCGGAAAGTCTCGTATTGCAGCACGTTCGTGACCTTATTCCAAAAGTCCGGCTTGCCCTCACGGGCTTTGAGTAATTCGTGAATCCAGTAGAGCATGGGTTAGGGAGAAAAGTGTTCGATGACCTGCTCCATGGCGGCCGTGCGGCTGCCTTTGACTAGGATCAGATCCAGCGGAGTGGCCTCCGTGCGGAGGAAAGCCGCGCAATCTGCAGCGGTGGAGAAGGAGTGAATTTCCGTCTTAAGGGAATCACCCAGAGCCGTCTGCGCAGCCTCGGCAATCCAGCGCGCTTCGTTATCCCCCACGGTGCAGAGAAGTGGAAATTCCCCATCCACGACCGCCGTGCCTAACGAGCGATGCGCGGCCTCCGCATGAGTCCCCAGCTCGCCCATACGGCCTAGGACCACGATCCGACGCCCCGCTCCGATGCTGTTGCGCAGCGTGTCCAGGGCGGCTAGCATGGAATCTAAATTAGCGTTATAGCTATCATCCAGAAAAGTAAATGCACCCACGCGTCGCCATTGCAGCCGCCCTTTATTCAATTGCGCACTCTCCAGCCCCGCGATGATGTCCGCTGGTGGTAAGCCGAAATGATACCCCGCCGCAGCGGCTAGGGCGGCATTGTTAATCATGTGTCGGCCCGGCACTGCCAGTTTCACGGGCAGCGGGGCGAGGTTCGGAAACTGGATCAGAAAGCGGCTCCCAGCAATGTCCGCCTGGACGTCGCTCACCCGCACATCCGCTCCTTCCGCAAAGCCTGCGGTCAGCACGTAGGCTTGGCTGCGGGCGGTGATGCTCGGGGTGAAATCATCGTCCGCATTGAGGATCACGCAGCCGTTCTCCGGCACCGCTTCGGCCAGCACGCCTTTCTCTAGAGCAATGTTTTTCCGGCTGCCCATGAACTCGATGTGAGCCGTGCCCACGTTCGTAATGATGGCCGCGTTAGGCGCTGCGATGTCCGCCAGCGGGGCGATCTCCCCTGGATGATTCATGCCCATTTCACAGACCGCCACCTCATGTTCTGGATCAATGCTGAGCACCGTCAGCGGCAGGCCGATGTGGTTATTCAAATTCCCTTTCGTCGCTTGGACGGTAAACATTTGGTTGAGCACAGAGGTCACAAAATCCTTGGTGCTGGTCTTGCCATTACTGCCCGTAAGGCCCAGCACCTTGCCGCCCCAAGCCTGACGCCAGGCCTTGGCCAGCGCTTGCAGCGCTAGCAATGTATCGCTCACCAAGATGACGGCGCCTACGGGATACGTGGGCATTTCCTGGCTCACAAGAAATGCGCTGGCCCCAGCAGCGGCGGCTTGATCCAGGAAATTGTGCGCATCAAATTTCTCGCCTGCCAGCGCTACGAAGAGGCTGTTAGGCTGAATCGTGCGCGTGTCGGTGGACACGGCGGAGACGAGCGCAGCGGCATCCCCCTGGAGCAGGCGGCCTTGGCACCATGTGGTGAGTTGCGCGATGGTCTGGGGTTTCATTCTGGCAGCTCCCGCCTTTCCCTCAGGTAGTAACTAGCTACTTTTACATCATCGAAGGGCTCCGTGCGATCCGCAAAGATCTGGTAGGCTTCATGGCCTTTGCCCGCGATCAAAATGATGTCGTTATCCCGCGCGGTTTCGATGGCTAGCTTGATCGCTTCGCGTCGGTCTGCGATGCGTTCGTAGCGTTGACCCCGCATTCCTTTTACCATGTCGTCGATGATTTTTTCGGGGTCTTCACTGCGCGGATTATCGGAAGTGAGGATGACGCGATCACTCAGCGTTTCCGCCGCATGGGCCATGAGCGGACGTTTGCGAGCATCCCGATCTCCCCCGCAGCCGCAGATGGTAATGATGCGGCGGGGATTCAGCCCGCGCAGCGTTTTGAGCACATTTTCCAGCGCATCCGGCGTGTGAGCATAGTCCACAAAGACGCGGAAATGCCGCTGTAAGCCTACGCTCTGCAAGCGCCCAGGCACTTGCGGAGCCTTGGCCAAATGCGCGATGGATTCACGCAGATTCAAGCCCATGGCCTGCACGGCGGCTAGTGCGGCAGCGGAATTGAAGACATTGAAACGCCCGATCAGTGGCAAGCGCACCAGCAAGCTGCGGCCTTTGACCTCCAACGTATAACTGGTAGTGGCAATGGTGTTGGTGATGTCCGCAATGCGAAAATCCACGCCATAGCTCATGCCATAAGTCAGCACCGTGCCGCGCTCCGCGTAGGCTTCAGCGTATTTCTTGCCGTAGAAATCATCCGTATTGACGACCATAGTGCCCTTCCGTTTGTGCGGCTGCGTGACTAGTTGCTCAAAGAAGCGCCCCTTGGCCGCAGCATAGGCATCCATGGATCTGTGATAGTCTAAGTGGTCTTGCGTGAGATTCGTAAACACGGCGGCATCGAACTCCACGCCCGCCACGCGCTGTTGCATCAACGCATGGCTGCTAACTTCCAACGCCGCTCCTGCGCAGCCATTAGCGCGCATGAGATCTAACATGCGATGAATCTCCACGCTGTCCGGCGTGGTATGCGTGGCATCCGTAGGTTGGCCGTCGCCCACGTCATAACGGATGGTGCCCAGGAAGCCACAGCGGCCTTTACTAGTAGCTACCAGATGCTGGATGATGAGGGCGGTGGTAGTCTTGCCATTGGTGCCCGTGACGCCCGCTACTTTCAGATCATGGGAGGGGAAATGGTAATATTGACTGGCCGCTAATCCCATGGCCTGAGCCACATCTTTGACCTGGATCCACGCGCCTTGGTAGTCCGCAGGCACGTCCGTTTCCGCTATGATGCAGGCGGCTCCGTTGACGATGGCGGCTGGGATAAAGTCGTGACCATCAACGTGGGTGCCGCGCAGGGCAAAGAACAGGGAGCCTGCTTTGACTTGTCGCGAATCCGCCGTCAACGCCAGCACATCGCCTTCCAGCGAGCCTGCGGAGCGGGCTGCGAGGAGGGATTTGAAGAAGTTAGAGAGATTCATGGGGCGCAGAGCTTGGCGGCGGCAGGGGTGGGAACAAGGAGTATTTTAGCGATGAGATTTGCCCGCATGGACCACGGATTCACCTGGCACTTCGTAGTAACGCAGGGCGGCATCCATGATGCGGCGGAAGACAGGCGCGGCTAGTTTGCCGCCGTAAAGTTGTTCCTTGGGAGCATGTGGATCATCCACCACGACCACGCCGAGGAGCTTCGGATTTAGAACCGGGGCAAAGCCTAGAAAGCTTACGACATAGCGGTCCTTGTAATGGCCGCCGCCCTCGGACTTGGGCTTCGCTAGGAGCGCAGTGCCGGTCTTGCCAGCGATGTAGTAGTCAGTGCTGCGGGCTAACATCCCGGTGCCTTTTTCCACGACATCCAGCATCGCCTCCCGCGTATTTTTAGCGGCAGCGGCGGAAACGACACGGCGGAGATTCATCGGCTGATGCTCAGAGAGGACGCGGTTCCGCGAGTCTAATATGGCTTCTACAAGATAGGGCTCGCGATACCAGCCATCGTTGATGATGACGCCTAACGCCGCACACATTTGGAGCGGCGTGACGGAAATCCCGTAGCCAAAGGCCGTGCGCGCTAGATCGTTATTCGTCCAGGTCTTGCGCACGATGATGCCGGGGGATTCCAATCCGTTGCGCTCGGTCGGTCCCATGAAATTAGTGCGCGAGCCGAAGCCGAAGTTAAGGATGCTTTCCTGAAATTTCTTCACGCCGACAGTCCGCGCTAGCTTGAAGGCCCCGATGTTACTACTGCGCACCAGCACGTCATGCACACTAAGCGCGGTCGAGGACTCATCATCATGAATGTCTGCGATCTCCTTGTCAGGATCTTTCCAACTGATGCCGTCCGCTTGATTGGAAGTGGGGATGGGCGTGTTTAAGTTAACTTTCCCCGAATCCAACGCGGTGGCTAGCGTCACGATCTTCATCGTGGAGCCCGGCTCATACACTTGCACCGCCGCGGCATTGTTGAAGTTGGCGACGCCTGCTTTCTGATTGGCATCCCGACACACGATCGCCCGTACGGCCATGGTATGGGCATCCAGCAGCACCACCATGACGCGGGCGCATTTCAACGAGGGTAAATAGATCTCGTTAGAATCATTCCCCACTTGATCCACCGACGCGGAAACGATGTCTTGCAATGTGGTGTCCAACGCCAACCGCAGGGACTTGCCCGGCACGGGCTCCGTCAGGGTATTGGCGAACGCGGTGATCTCACGATTACTGCCATCAACCTCAAAGTTTCGTTCTCCTACTTGGCCCGTCAGATCGTCTGTGCGGGCACTTTCCACGCCACCCACGGCGGCACCTTCGCTATTCACCACGCCCACGATGGGCGTCAGTTCAGAATCGCTGAGATCACTGCGGCGGTAGAAAGATTTGATCTTCAAGCAGCCTAACGGGTAGTCCGCCATCAGTTGGTGCAGGCGATTGGCTTGGTGGGCATTTAGCTCCTTGGCCAACACTGTTTCCCCGGAATCCACGGGCCGTGGCTGGCCGTTCTCTAACATGCGCTCAGCAATACTGCGGGAAATTTCCTCCGGCGTCTTGTCCAATGCTGGGGCCAGCAGGGAGGCCATCCACCAGAGGAAACGCTGCTGCATTTCCACTTCCGTCCAGGTGGCTTTGATCTGTTGCCAAGGGATAACCTCGGACTTCTCTAACGCATGAGCCATGCGGTCTAGCGCACCCAGGGATTTGGGTTTACCAGTGTCCTTGTCCTTCGGTCCAGACTCTCGCAGGGCCATGTTATCAAAGACCACGGACTGCATGCTCTCATCATGCGTGAGCAGCCGACCGTGAGTATCCATGATGGCTCCACGAGGCGCGGAGATAACCTCGTGTTTGAGGCGCGTGACCTCTATTTTGGCGGCCACCTTGGCGTGCTGCATCATTTGCAGGTAATAGAGCCGTGCGGAAATGGCGCTAAAGCACAGCCCTAGCACGGCCAGCGCCCACGTCGCGCGGCGGGTTAGGCATTGATCGCACTCACGATCCAAGGCGGTCGTCCGAGATGTGCTCATAGCGGTTAGGGCGTTCCTCCGTCCAGTTTCAGTGTCACTACGTCGTCCTTGGTGATGCGTTGGAGTTGGGAGGTTAATCCTAGCGTGTCCATCTGGCTAGCGATGGAGCCTGCGGAGCTGCGATAAGCTTGATCTACATCCAAGCGACGGATCTCATTGTTGGCCCGTTGGATCTGGCCTTGCAGGTCCGTTAGCTCCTTATTCTTGCGCTTCTGCTGCATGCCTAACCAAGTGTGAGCAATGCCAAAGGCAGCGATGATCACGACCACGAGGATCATGTTCAGCACGGTCATGGGCTTGAGTTGGCCGTCGGGGACGAGGTGGCGGAGTTTCATGCTAGTGTTGAGTAGTGGCGGGGCTGGCGATGCGTTCGGCCACGCGCAGCTTACAACTGCGCGCGCGTGGATTGGCGTGGATCTCGGCAGGCGTAGCGATCACGGCCTTGCGCATGACAAGAGAGAAATGATGCAGTGGATTCACCCGTGCCCGGGGCCACTCTGGACGGTCTATTTCCGCTAGGCTGTGCTCCCGCAGGAAGTGTTTGGCGATACGGTCTTCCAGGCTATTGAATGTTAGTATAACTAATCGTCCGCCTACCGCCAAGCTTGCTGGCACAGCCTGCAAGGCTCGTTCCAGGCTGGGCAATTCTTGATTTACCTCATAGCGCAGCGCCTGGAACGTCCGTGTGGCGGGGTGTGTGCGACCCTTCTGCGGCACCACGCTAGCCACCACGGCGGCTAGGTCTGTGGTGAGTAAAATGGCCTTCGTTTCCCGCCGCGTCACGATCGCCCGGGCGATGTGTTTCGCCGCTGGCTCCTCGCCATAAACCTGGAGCAGCCGCCGCAATTCAGCTTCGTCCCACGTGTTCACGATGTCCTCCGCACTCACCCCCTCCTCGGGATTAAAGCGCATGTCTAGCCGACCTTCCCGCATGAACGAAAACCCGCGTGAGGCATTCTCTAACTGCCGAGAACTCAGCCCCAGATCTAGGAAAATCCCATCCAACAACCGATCCACTCCCGCCCCCGCTAGCAACTGCGGAAAGTCCGCAAAGTTCCCCTGCAACGCCGAAAACCGCTCGGCATAAATTGGCTCCAACCTCTGTCGCGCCCGCTCCACGGCCACCAGATCACGATCCGTGGCCATTACATCAGACCCAGATTCTAAAAAAAGCTCCGTATGCCCGGCCCCTCCTAACGTGCCATCAAGGACCAGTTTCCCCGGCCCTGGCTGGAGAAAATGCACGCACTCCGGCCCCATGATGGGCTTATGATAGGCCTCCCCCGCCAAGCCCCGTGTGCCCGCCGATCCACTGGCGGCCCAGCCGTCTGCGCTTTGTGCAAAGCGCCCTCCAGCCGCTGGCGATCCCAGCCCAGCCGTCACTAACCGCCCATTTTCACTAGCATTCCAGCCGCCCGCCTTCTCGACACGCCGCCCCAGACTGGACTTGCGTCGAGCCAGCAGAGGCGCAGTAACTAAGGGCAACAGCATGGATAACAATTTTGTAAATTCCTCACCGGCACCTGCCGATTTTTAAAACTAACCACATCCAGTATAGCGAAAAGCAGCCTGAATATCAAGCTATATTAAATAATTTACATGGAACCTCCGCACGGTGGTAATATTTAGAAACGAGGCGTGCGTGGCCTGATAATGACTGATTCGGGGGCGGCACCCCCAGGATCACGCTAGCCACCGGATGAAACTCCCAAACGCGGATGGGTGGGACTAGAGCTTGAATGCCTGCGGGCACTGCGCCTAAGATACGCCTCCATTTACCCACACCTAGAAACACTAGCATTATGCCACATTCCCACCATCGACGTGATTTCCTCAAGACCACTAGCGTTCTCGCTGCCACCTTGGCTGCGCCTGCCATTGTGCAGGCAGCGGCACCGGATGCCCGACGCCTGAAGATCGGCTTGATCGGCTGTGGCGGACGCGGCACCGGGGCTGCGGCCAATGCGCTGGGCGCAGACTCTAACGTAGAACTCCACGCACTGGGGGATGTGTTCCCTGGTGCCGCCTCGGCAGCGGCTACGACACTGCAAGGCCAGTTTAAAGACCGTGCGAACGTGCCTGCGGAGCGTCTCTTCACCGGGCTAGATGCATACAAACAAGTGCTAGCCTCCAATCCAGATGTGGTCATCCTCACCACGCCCCCAGGGTTCCGCCCACTGCACTTAGCCGTTGCCGTGGAGGCGGGGAAACACATCTTCTGTGAAAAGCCCGTGGCCGTAGATCCTGCGGGCATCCGTTCCGTGCTAGCCTCGGCCCGTAAGGCCAAGGAAAAGGGGCTGAGCCTCACATGTGGGTTCTGCTGGCGCTACAGTCCGAGCAGGCGCGCCATTTTCGATCAGATCCTGAAGGAGAAATCCATCGGTGATGTGGTCAGCTACTACGCCACCTACTACACTGGTCCCGTGAAGCCCATGCCGCCCGCTGCAAGCCGGAAGGAAGGTATGAGCGACTTTGAATGGCAACTACGGAACTGGTATAACTTTTCCTGGCTCAGTGGAGATAGCATTGCAGAGCAAGCCGTGCATAGCGTGGATAAAACATGCTGGGCTATGGGCGACATTGATCCCATTTCCTGCATCGCCAATGGGGGCCGCCAAAATGCGGCGGAAGGCGGGAATATTTACGATCATTTCAATGTGGTCTATGAATACCCAGGCAATGTATTCGTGCATGTGGCCAACCGCCAAATCCCTAACTGCACTGGCGAAAATGCCGACTACATCACCGGCACCAAGGGCTCTGCGATCATTAACGGAGGCCGCGTGCAGATCCTGGGCGAGCACAAATGGAGCTACCCAGAAGAGCAGGCGGAGAAGGACCGGGACATGTATGACCAAGAGCACGTGGAGTTCTTTGAAAGCATCCGCCAAGGCAAAGCCCACAATGATGGAGAATGGATGGCGCACAGCTCGCTAGTGGCCATCATGGGCCGCATGGCCGCCTATACTGGAAAACGCATCACCTGGAAAGCCAGCGCGGATGGCAAATGGCCGGGCATGTTAGAATCCAAGGAAGACCTAGCTCCAGAGGCCACGCTGCAATGGGATTCTAGCTTCACGCCCCACGTGCTGCCAGTGCCAGGGAAATATCCACTCGTGTAGCCTAGCTGCTATGAAACGCGCGTTGCTCTGTTTGATTCTGGCCAGCCTTGGGGGCTGCTCAGACCGTGCAGAGCAATCGCGGGCGGTGTTGCAGCGGCAGAAACTGGATTTCTCTGTCGATGATTATTTCAATGCTGCTCGCCAAGGGAAGCTCGAAGCTGTGCAGGCATTTCTCACGGCGGGGATGAAGCCAGAGGTCACGGACGCGCAGGGAAATACGGCCTTACTCCTAGCCGCCGAGGCGGGGCATGGCCATGTGGTGCGGTTCCTTTTGGAACAACATGCCAAGGCCAACATCGCTCGGGCCGACGGGGATACGCCGCTGATCGTGGCCGCTCGTCAGGGGGATCGGGAGGCCGTGCGCGCCTTACTGGACGCGGGTGCGGACGCCAATGCGCGCAATGCGCAAGACCTCACGCCGCTGGCCGAAGCCGCGCTGGAAGGCCAAGTGTCCGCGCTGGAAATCCTGGCACCCCACTCCCGCAGTTCCTTGGATTATTCCTTGCAACTAGCGGCGGTGAAAGGTCGCACGGAAGTAATCGAAGCCTTGCTCAAGGCGGGAGCGAACGTGCTGACGCGCAGTTCAGAGAATCGCACCCCGCTGATGTATGCTGCCAAATACGGCCATGCCGAGGCGGTGCGCTTACTTCTGGAACGCGGTTCCAATGCCTTGGCCCTGGATGATGATCTGAAAACTGCCGCCATGTTAGCAGAAGCCGATTCTCACCCTGAGGCGGTGGCCATTCTCAATGAGCCGCCCGCGCCAACGCTGGCTGTAGAGCCCGGAGAGTTTGGCCCAGTAGTCACGGCATCGAATTCTGGCGGAGTGATCCCGAGTCCGCATGGACTAGCGGCTAGCGTGGCGGCTCCCGCCGGGAAATTAAGTGGACATCAATTTACCGAAACCACCCCCACCGTCTTCGCCAGCGATCTGCGTGCGGTGCTGAAATTTTCCGCCTACCGGGAGCGGCAACTTCCCTTCATCCTCACGCAGGTGGCGGATGATCAGAGCAGTGCGCAAGTGCAACTCCTCACCGGTACACATGCAGAGGCCACGGTGGCGGTGGGGCAGAGTATTCCGAGCACCCATTTACAGATCGTCTCCGCCACCCATCGGCTAGCCGCTTCCAAGGCCGGCCGGGGGAAATTGTTTGATGTGTCCACGGTCTTGGTGCGGGATGAACAATCGGGCGAGCGCGTGCTCGCCCAGTTGAATCAAGCGGTGACTACCGCCGATAGCTTCGGCGTGCTGCGCGCCACGGCGGATGGCAGCACGTGGGAAACGCGCGTGGGAGATCGTTTCCAATGCGGCAGCCACCAGTATCGCGTGTTGGATGTGCGTCCCACTCAAGTGCTAGTAGAGGACCGTGCCAGTAAGGAAACGGTGGTGCTGGATGGGATCAAATAAGTCTGGCAGAGCGGCCCATCTGGGAGCAACTTTGCAAATCATGCAGAACCTGCTTGCCGAAGTGGAAAATATTTCCCAGAATTTTATTTATGCTTCCCTCAGCAGACGAACCCCAGAATCCTTATGAAGACGCCCCGTGGCGTAGCGTGCTGGCTATGCTTGCGGAGCGGGGATTCTGTCCCACGCCATTGCAGGGGTTGAGCGGGTTTGAGCTGCGGGGAAGGCTGTGGGAATTGCTCTATGCGATGGCGGGGAAGCGGCTGTTCTTTTTTCACAGTGACCATCTGAGTGATCGGGAGTTCTATCAATGGCTAGAAACGAAGTGGCTGCCGGGGCAGGCGGCGGATTTGCCAGCATCAAGTGAGTGGAATTGCCATGTGGACGTGAGTGAGTCTGGCACGGCTTCCGCCACGGGGGAGGAGCTGTATTTGCGCTATTATGCGGACGCAGCGCATCGGCAGCATTGGGTCCAGACCCATGCGGCCGAGCGCGTGCCTGCGCACCGAGCGTTGCCGCACCATCGGGACCAATATTTACCACGGCCTCATGCTCCCGTGCGCCAGGATTGGCCGCTGCCGGGGTGGCTGGAAGACTGGGAGCAGGAGGATGACGACGAGGATACAGATGAGGTGGGCTTTGCGGATGGGGATGATCCGTTAGGGCTAGCGGCGGTGGATCGGGAAATCCATCGACGCGCGCAGCCGATGGATGAGGATGTCCCGTGGTCTGAGGGGCCGAGCTTCTTTGGCGTGCGGACGGATGAAACGGCGTTTCTGCGGCCCATCGATGTCTTGCAGCAGCGGCACTACACGCCGCTGCCCATGGCGGAACTAACGGAGGAAACGCTGGCCCCGGCCACGTGGGAACTGCTGCATGAGCTAAGCCGCATGAATTTCTACGTGGTTCATACGGATCATTTGAGTGATGCGGAACTCTACCAGGAACTCACGCAGCAGGTGCTGCGGCAGCGGGTAATCATCCCGGAGCTGCTGGAGACGGCGGCGTGTTATCACGATTGTGTGCATCGTCGGGGGGATGATGGCGCGGAAGCGGTGGCGCTGTGGCTGACTTACTATGCGAGTGAGCAGGCGCGGCAGGCGTATGCGCGGCAGCACCCGGCGGAGTCGGTGCCGACGGTGCGGGCGTTGCCGGAGCGGCGGGATTGGCGGCTGCCGCAGTTGCCGGTGCGGCCCTGAGGCCGCTGTGTGAGGTAGGAGGGGAAAGTTTATTTTGCCAGATCCACTTGGATGGGGGCGCGCTCGAAGTCCTCTACGGCTAGCAGCGGCTGGTGCCCATGGCCGAAGAGTCGGGCGATCCAGCCATCCGGGACGATTTCTAGGCGAGTGTTGTAGGCCGTGGCGATGTCGTTGAAATAAGCGCGGGCCAGGGCGATGCGTTGCTCCGTGTCTACGAGCTGCGCCTGAAGTTGGCCGAAGGCAGCACTGGCTTTGAGGTCTGGGTAGCGCTCGCCTAACGTCTGGAGGGTATTGGTGAGGCCGCGGTGCCGCGCCTCGGTGCTGAGGCCTGCGCCTGCGGCGGTCTCGGCCCGCAAAGTGGCTAGGCCGCTCTGCACATCGGCCTCATGGCTCCGCAGCGCTTCCACGGCGGCTACGATGCTGGGGATTAGATCATGGCGGCGTTTCAACTGCACTTCCAATGAGGACCAGCCCTGGCGCATCCGATTTCGCACGTCGATCAGCATGTTATAGACGAGGATAAACCACGTGATAAAGGCCAGGGTTAGGTAAATGCTGCCGCCCACCACTGCCGCTGGCCACCACACCTGCGGCACGCCACTGAGCAGCACCGCCGCGCCTGCTGCTAAGCCCATGCCGAGCACGTTTAACCCATGCAGGAACCAGCCCATGCGGCTGAGTAATTGATCCTCCGTTTCCACGGTTAGCAGGAGCGGAGCCGTCTGCTCGTGCGCTAACTCCGGGGCCACCACGTCTTCCCGCTCCCGCGCTTGGCCGACGACGAACAGTGGGTGATGCAGCGGGATGCCGTTCTCGCTAAACTGCCGGACGAACGTGGAATCCATGATCGCCCCGCGGGGCCCCTTGCCATAATAGAACGGATGCCCCGGCGTGCAGGTGTCTGAGTAGAATGTCTTGGAATGCACCTCCGCCCCATTCGGACGGATCAAGACCACGCCCGTGTCGTCCTGCAGATAAAAGGGCGTTTCCTCACCACCAGAGGCCACGTTTGTCCATCCAGACTCAATGCGGGTGCGGGTGCAGCGCTGGCCTTGGTCATCCTCGTATTCCTCCTCCACCTCCCGTCGCCATTCTTCGGAGACGGTATAGGAATAGAGGACGCACGTTTCTTCAGCTAAGAAGGAACGCAGCGTTTGCTCGCTCTCAGCGGTGCCTTTCAATTCCACGAGGCCGATGAAAATGCCCTGGGTCTTGGAGGTCGGTAAATTCCCAATCAACCGCCGCCGTCGGTTCGTCCGGTGACTGCCCCAGAGACAAAGCAGGGACAGGATGGGCAGCAAAATGGAGAAGAAGAGCGGCATGGCGGAGGAAGTGGCTGCCCATCACCCGGCCCGTAAACTTCGTCAAGGGGTCCTCTGCCGCTGGCTGCGAGTTCGCGGTGGCTCTTAAACAGATAAATCACTAACGCGATGGTGGCAAAGACCCCATAGCCGATCATAAACTCGACAAATGTAGAGGTCATCCATGCCACCGCCATTAACAGCCGGAAAACAGGTGTATCCAAGCAAAACGCCACGATCCGAGCCGCCCACCAAAATGGCGTATGGGCGCGCTCATCCTGGTATTGTTTCGCCCCCCCATGGTCCACATAGCCCTTAAGCCAAATCACGAGCGCGAGGGCGATGTTAGGCACGGAGGTAAAGAGAATCATGGGCCCCACCCAAGTCAGCAACATTTCATGCCGAGCCGGAGCCTGGAGGCAGAGAATGCCAGGGATGCACAACATCGCGATCCCATCCAAGGTCTTATCCAAAATGGCCCCAAATGCCGTGGTGGATCCGGTCCCGCGCGCCAGCACGCCATCTGCGCAGTCCAAGATGTAGGCTAGTTGCGTTCCTACTAACAGCACTAGACCGCCATACCACACATCCTCTATCAACCCCGCCATCACTGCCGCTGCAATGCCCACGAGGAAGCTGAGGATACTGACAAAATTGGGGGTGAGCCGCAGCACATAAGCCAGATAAGCCAGCCGCACCCCCAGCGGATAGGAAAAAGCCCGCGTGCCCATTGAGGCGGAGGGCACGATCCCGTGAGGAACAAAATCCGCTAGCGCTAGGTTAGTGCTAGGCTCAGCAGCGGCGGAGGGGGCGGGACTGAGCATGACTCGGTTAAAGGAATGGGGGGGAGGAGAAATCTGACATTCTTGTAACCAATGATCTCGCCCGTCGTCAAGGGTAGAGTGACTCTACCAATGATCGTGAACGCTGCTATTTTGACTGCTCAGGGAAGCGTGAATTTGGTTGCATTCTAAAATATTTGTCATAATCAACGCCCCATTTCCTCCTTCTTGTTCCCCATGCCACACCGTAAAGCGAGCCACCTCGACTTCATTTCCTACTGGGATTCCTTCTACCGCCAAGACCACTTGCAAGAGCCGAGTGATTTTGCCGCTTTTGTGCACCGCGTCTTTTTGGCTAGCGGACAGTCTGTCCTGGAGATCGGCTGTGGCAACGGCCGCGACGCCCATTTTCTCAGTCGCGCGGGGATGAAAGTCACCGGGGTGGACCTCTCTGCAGAGGCCATCGCCCAGTGCCGGGAAGGCAATCATCGGGCGGAGTTTATTCAGGGGGATTTCTCAGAGTTGCATTTGCCCGAGCGTTTTCATAACATTTATTCCCGGTTCACGCTTCATTCTGTGGACGAGGCGGCAGAGAGACGCACCTTGGCTGGCGTGGCGGAGCATCTGGCACCGGGGGGCACTTTTTTTATCGAAGTGCGCACTATCCTGGATGAACTTTGTGGCCAAGGAGAGCGGATCTCCGAGAAGGAATGGATCCACCAGGGGCACTACCGCCGCTTCATCATCCCGGAAAATCTGCTCGGTCGGCTGCGTAAGGCGGGATTCCTCCCCCATTACATTCATCTGGCTAGAGGCCTGGCGCGGTGGCAGTCCCAGGACCCTATCGTCCTGCGCGTCGCAGTCAAACTAGCCGCATAGATGCAGAGATAGGCAAAATTTGAAAAAATTTCACGCCTAACTTCATTCCAAGATTGACACTCCGTAGGAATTTCTCTTACGCTCGGTATGTGCAATGTAAATAATCCATCGCGCACTCAGCCCACACGCCCCCTCCATCCCCCCCCTGCGAATATGAAAACTCCCTTTCGTTCCCTGGCCAGTGCCGGTCTTCGTTTCCTCGCCTTGCTGTTTCCGCTCACTGCCTACTCCCAGGAGGCCATTCCGTTAGTGGAAAATGACGCCACTTGGAGTGTTTTCGATAATGGAAGCACCCCTACCGGCACCCCGGATTGGAAGCAGTATAACCACGTGCAGACCGGGGCGTGGAGATCCGCCGTCGGGCCTTTCGGGTATAAGGTGGATGCCGCCTCCCCCACCACTCCCAGCAAAACCGTGACTGAGAAATGTGTGGCCCAAACCCTGCTGAATTACAGCGTGGGTAACAACCAGCCCGCCAACAAATACGTCACCACTTATTTCCGGAAAACCTTTGACCTCACTGCTACGCAGATTGCTGGTATTGGAGCCCTCAAGATGGGGGGGCGGTGGGATGATGGGATCGTCGTTTATATCAATGGCATCGAGGTTAGACGGGAAAATATGGCGGCGGGCACCCCGGTTTATGCCACCCTAGCATCAGCCGCGATTACCCCGACCGACGACCAAGTTTTTGCCTCATATAATTTTACCACCGGGACTACGAACTTCTTGCGGGTGGGGACCAACGTCTTGGCCATAGAACTCCACCAGGCGAGTATCAGTAGCTCAGATACTTTTTTGGATATCAATCTCTCCGCCCTGCCCTCGGTGTCATGTGCTGGGGATGTGACGGTGGGCGCGTATCAAGATTTTGATTTTAGTTGGACGCAGCCCAACGGGCCTGGAACCTCACCCAAGCAGTTCAACCGGAACAACGACCAGTCCCAGCTCAGATATACGCTGGTCTATAGCAAAGTAGATACTGCTCAAACCGGATTCGGTACCGATCCCGTGCGTTATGAGCCCACTTCCTTCAGCACTGGACAAGTAAAGATCCAACGCAACACGAACTTCACGATACTAACAGAACGGATCGACGCGCAAAATTTCAAAAACATCCGGGCCTCCGTGGATTTGCGCTCAGAAACTGATGCCACCCCCTGGACTGCCACGGATCTTCTCCAGGGCTCCCTGCTTTACAGTACGGATGGTGCGCATTACACAGAGGTGCCCTGGTTCAAATACCAAGCAGGCGCAGGCTCCACTACTACCACCGTCCTGGTTTCTGAAACTCAGGCAAATCATTGGCAAGTGCCCACGATCGCTGCGGATACGCCAAGCGCGACCGCCACCGTGACTGCTGGTAAGGTCACGTCCATTGTCGTAAACTCGACCCAGCAAGGCGGCGGCTATGCCACCCCTCCGACGGTGAGCTTCAGTGGTAGTGCTGGAACTGGTGCCACCGCTACCGCAGTCCTCACCGCAGGGAAAGTTACCTCCGTAACGGTCAATAACCAGGGGAGCGGTTATACCTCGGCTCCAGTGGTTTCATTTACCTCCGCCACCTCCCCTATCCGGACTACGAATCCCTCGGATTATGCCGCCTTTAAGCCAGCGACTTGGACGGATTTCAAAACCCCGGGTGCGTCTGTGTTGAATACCTCCCACGGGTGGCATCCAGGCAACATCCCCGCCGTGCCTCCAGCTGTGAAACAGTTGGGTGGCCTGGGTTATGACCTCAGTCTTACCCCGTATGACTATAATCAATTTTTAGACGCTTCGAGCATCTCCACCCTCAAATCCGAAATGCTCTTTACTGCCACTCCTTCCTATGCAGGGGAAACCCGGCTGAACGTCAGAATTCCGTTCACTGTGCCCAGCGTGCCGGGGAATTTTATCACTTCCATGATCAAGGCAGAACTCGCCTTGCGCTATGATGACTCCATAGCCGTCTGGGTTGCTAGTGACAAAGACGCGACCACCCGAGCGGGGGTCAAGCTGAACCTGGGCATCGCCACCGAACCCGCCACGGATAGTGCCAATCCCACGGGCCGTGACGATTCCCTGGCCATGGTTCCAGTGATTTATGACATCACGACCCAACTGAAAGCCATTATTATTCCTGGTGCTAGCAATGTCCTGATCATCCGTGGATACAATGCGGGTTCCGGCAGTAATGACCTCCTCGTGCAATCAAAACTCACCGTGACCGCCCCCGTAGTGGATGAAAACAGCCCCGCCGCTCTTGATAGCGCGGCCTTTTTAATGACCACGAAAACGAGCCCGCTGGGGTTAATTCCCGACGGGGTTACGTCCCTGAAAATCAAAATCGATGGCAAAATCACGGGCGAGGCTAATGAGCTAGACGTGCAGTCCTACTACATCGATAATCTGACCACCAGCGGAGATGCTAAATCCGCCATCAACTTGGGGAGCACCTTGGGAATTCAACTTCCAACGAGCAAATATACCTTTGCCCAACGGCAACCCATGGCGGACGCGGATGGGGATGGCATCTCTAATCTCCTGGAGTATGCTTTTGGCACCGATGCAGGGGTGGCGGCACGTTTCACCACTCTGCCGAGCAATCAGTCCCAAAGCATCACCCCCACCTTTTTCGTGGATGCAGACGGCTTCGTAACCATGAAGTTCAGAGTGCTCGGCAATGGGGCCGCCATTGATAACAAGTTTGATAGCAACGGTTATATCCAGGTGAATGATATTCTCTACCAAGCGGAATCCATTGATGACGCGGGCATCATTGGAGACTGGCAAAGCCGGGAATTCGGCTGGGTTAGCACCGTGTCCAATAACGACGATAAAACCAGCACCGTGACCATCAAACGTCTGACTCAGGACGTCGCGACTCCTGGACACCCAACCGGATTCCCCATCCCACGGTATTTTTACCGCATCCGTGTCAGCACCTTCCGGGACGCCTGGGTAAACGATGTCACGGAAGCCACAAAGTGCCCATTCCCAGAACTGTAACGCCACCAAGCCAGCCCCATATTTCGAGAACCGTAGATTTTCCTTGCCAACTTTGCCATGTAAATGCATTGTAAACACAAATTCAGAAAATACCCGATGAAAACAATTCACCATCCAAATAACCAAGGCTTCAGTCTCATCGAAGTGATCGTCGCCATGGGCATTGTCTCCACTGTGATGGTTGGGCTCATCGGCATTATGCCGAGTGGAGTCGCCAGCCTGCATGAAGCCTCCACTGTGGCCATTCAATCACGCATTGTGCAAGAACTAGTAAGTGATGCGCAACAATCTACCTGGAATGATGTAGCCCCCAGCGCCAATACCGTTCCGCAGCCCAAACTCACGGAAATCTTGGGGACGAGCAATATGCGAAAATATGATTCCCAAGGAAACCTTCTGACCGGAGCATCAGGTGCCAACCAGAGCGTTACCTACGTGGCGCTGACGGAGCTAGATACGGCATCCACGTCAACCGGAGGCCCCGTAATTATGGGCTATGGAGCGGGATATACGCATCTCCGCCGGGTCAATATTTATGTGGAATACACTCCCGGTGGGCGAACGCCCTCCCCCAAGGACATCACCCATAGTAAATTCGTTAAGAAATACAGCTTACTGCTCGCTAACATGGGAACCAACGAAGGTATCACTGGAGGCGCTAATTAATTAACGTCACATCCTTTCCCCCCAATTTTTCACGCATGAAAACTTCTTCCCTGCGGCCCCAGGCCGGCTTTAGTTTGATCGAATTGATGGTCTCCGTGGCTGTCTTGAGTTTGGTCATGGTGCTGGTCTTCCAGATGCTGGAAAACACCCAAGCAACCTTTAAAAAGGCTCGGGACTCCGTTTCCGAGTATAAAGACGCGCGTAATGGTTTTGATGCCATCACGCGGCGGATGAGCCAGGCGACGCTGAACACCTACTGGCAGGTGGGTAGGAGCGCGGCAGGAGCAGCCACGAAATTTGAAAAGGCCTCAGATCTGCACTTTGTCTCTGGTCCGACGGAGCTTGTGATGGGCCCCACGCTTCCGGCCAATGCGGGGCCGCGCACCACGCATTGTGTGTTCTTCCAGGCACCCACTGGATATTCTGCCGCCGTGTCCACCTCCTCTGGATCCGTGGGATCTTTGGAGTATGGCAACTTCCCTAACTTATTAAATGCTTGGGGCTATTTCGTCGAATTTGGCGATGACCGCTCAGAACGTCCCGCCTATTTAAATAGTTTGGCTAATCCCCCCCGCCCACGGATTCGCTTTCGACTGATGGAATTCTCCCAACTCGCAGAAGGTCTCCAGATCTATGCGGAGCAACTTAGCTTGAAGCCTAAGTCCAGTTCCCCAGCGGTGCTCAATCGCTGGTTCCTCAATGACTCCTCGTTCGGTGTGAACAGCGTTAATAATTACCAATTCGCCACCGCAGATACCTCCGCTCTAAACTTACCGCCCTCAAGCCGGATGATTGCAGAGAACATCATCGCCCTCATCGTTCTTCCAGCGGAGGCCCTCACGGATAAATATCGGGATAAGTTAGCTCCCAATTACTACTATGACTCCAGGGCTTTCCAAAGTTCGAACATCGGCCAAGCGGGTTCCACTTTAAATGTGGACAAAAGTATGCAGGCGTTGCCGCCCATCGTGGATGTGACCATGGTGGCGGTCGATGAGGCCGACTTTAAGCGCTTCTCCCAGTCCAAGGGCGTGGATAGCGTGTCAGGATTCGCGGCGTGCAACTTCACCACGGATCTGTTCAAGAAGGCGGAAAACTATGATCGTGATCTCGTCAGCTTGCGTGGCATCCTCAGTGACTCCTCCTCCGGTAGTAAGGCCAAAGAAATCAAATTCCGCGTCTTCCGGGCTAGCGTGCGCCTGCGGGAGTCGAAAGGCCTCGGCACGGTCACGAACGGTAAGGCCACAGGCGGAAACTAATCTAACCTCCTCCCTCTCCTCATGAAATTTTCCCATCGCCATTCCTCACTACGGAAGTTCGGGTTTACCCTGATCGAACTCCTCGTCGTCGTCGGCGTCATCTCCCTACTGCTGGTCATGACTGCGCCTACGATGTCCGCTGCCTTTAAAGGCTCCAAGCTCACCCAAGGGGCCGAGGCCTTTCGGAACCTCATTAATCAGGCTCACCAGACTGCATTAAAAAATAATTCTCCCGTGGAGGTTCGCTTTTACAGCTATGATGATCCTGACACCCCAGAAACGAAGGATCAATATTTGGCGGCTCGCCTCTATCTCGTGAAGCTCACAGTGGATGCGGGCGGAGTTCAAAAAAAGAAAGCGGAGGCCATTGGCAACATCCTCAAACTGCCCGCCGGAGTGGTGATCAGTGACCTGCCCACGCAATCTACCCTCCTCGACCCCGCCCAAGTAAGCCGTGGACGTGAGAGCATTAAAGGCATCTCTGCGGATGGAAATGCCATGGAGGTGCCCTTCCTAGCCTTCGAGATTCGCGCGGATGGCTCAGTGAATCTAGATCGTGATCGACGGTGGTTTCTGACCTTCATGACGCGAGATACCCTGAATCAAGGTCTTCAAAGCACACCTCCAGACTACGTTTGCCTCCAGGTGAACGTCTATACCTCAGACGTGCGTTGGTATCATCCTAACTAGGGCCGCTGGGGCCACAAAATAGGGAGTGCCCCTAAAGTGCCATTGGTGGTTCGGCGGAAACCTGCTACAAATGCCGTATGTCCGCCTTGCCCCACATTACAATTTTACTCCTCAGCCTAGGACTGGTGCCCAGCGCGCTCGGCTTAGATGCGAATACGAATCAGCAGAGCGACATCTGGGAGACGTTCTATAGTGCATTCAATCTGCCCGCGAATGGTGATGCTGACGCGGA
Source organism: Verrucomicrobiales bacterium (assembly GCA_043757865.1). Taxonomy (GTDB): domain Bacteria; phylum Verrucomicrobiota; class Verrucomicrobiia; order Verrucomicrobiales; family V1-33; genus JAGNEJ01. Next base: position 62,395 of record JAYVOP010000077.1, read on the forward strand.
TGGATTTACCAATGCCGTCGAAAGCCTCGCGGGCACGAATCCTCAGGATGCCGCCTCCCATCCCGCGCTCACCTGCTTAATGAACGGGGGACACCTCAATCTTTCCTGGCCGAGCGAGGCCGGGAAACTCTACGCCATCTACCGCAGCCTCGATCTCAGCAACGGCAGCTTCCTGTTGCAGGACACTGCCGTGGGAGACGGCTCCTCGCTGCTTCGAGGCTACCCGCTGGCGGGCAGCCGGGGATTCTTCCGCATCCAAGCCTCGGATGTGGACACCGACGGGGATGGCCTAACGGATTGGGATGAGGGGAAACTGGGCTTCAATACCACGCTGAATCATACGGATCGCAATGACACCGCCGACCTCGCTCGCGTGCAATCCGGCTTGAACATCGGCGGCTCCATTACCGTGGGCCTCGTGGATGGAGAAATGCGCGAAGACTGGCCAGACGCTGGCCTCGTGGTCATCCGCCGCTCGGGTGGGCTGAAGCCGCTCACCATCAACCTCGCCTTCACTGGCACCGCTACCCGCAATGTGGATTACACTACCGACCTTCCCGCCACCCAAATCTCCCTGCCCTTGGGCGCGCGCGAGGCCGTGGTGGTGCTGCATCCGTTCAATGATTCCCTCACCGAGGGCGTAGAAACCATCACCCTTACGGCCCTAGCTGGCAGTGGCTACACGTTAGGCTCAGCCCTCAGCGCTACGGTAAATTTAGCGGATGCCGCACCCCAGCCGGGCCTCAAGGCCGCCGCGCGTTTCCTCCTCCAGGCCGCCTACGGCCCAGATCAAGACACCACGGGAAACAATATTCCCGAGAACGTCGAAAGCCTCATGGCCACCACCTTCGATGCGTGGATGGAGGATCAGTTCACCCGTCCGTTAGGATACCTCCAACCCTACACTGCGTGGGCCGTGGCGAATGCCAATGCCATCGCGCTCTACGGGAACTACAAAGAGCACGCATGGTGGTCCCGCGCCATGGGCGCGCCCAAGCTGCGCCCAGACAACACCTCCACGCAACTAGCAGATCCTCTGCGCCAGCGCATGGCCTTTGCGCTCAGTGAAATCTTGGTCGTCTCCGACCGCCCAGAGACGTTAGGCGTCGATCAAGTCGGCATGGCAAATTACTATGACCTCATGGTGAAATATGCCTTTGGAAATTACCGAGAGCTCCTTCTCGAGGTCGCGCTGCATCCCGTCATGGGCGTGTATCTGAGCCACTTGGGAAATCAGAAAGCCAACCTCGCCCTGAACCTCCACCCAGACGAAAACTTCGCACGCGAGGTCATGCAACTTTTCTCCATTGGCCTGTGGCAACTCAATCGCAATGGCACCCGCCAAGTGGACGCCCAAGGGCATTTCATCCCCACGTATAACAATGGCGACATCACGGAGCTGGCCCGCGTCTTCACCGGGTTCACCTTTCCTGATAGCACGAGTTTCAATCCAAATAATCAAGCCAATGGAGACAAAACGCACGCCATGAAATGCTGGGATGCCTACCATGATCTAGCTCCCAAGATCCTCCTGAATGGCCTCACTACGCCTGCACGCGTGGCCAGTGCCACCAACACCGGCACCGCTGGCCTAGCGGATGTCACGGCGGCCATCGAGAATCTTTTCAATCATCCTAACGTCGGCCCGTTCCTCAGCCTGCGCTTGATCCAGCGTTTCGTAACCTCCAATCCTAGCCCCAGCTACATCGACCGCGTGGCCGCTAAATTTAACGACAACGGCAGCGGCCAGCGGGGAGATTTGCGAGCCGTCATCAAAGCCATCTTGCTCGACCCCGAGGCGCGCGATCCCGCCATGCTGGACCTGCCCACCTGGGGGAAACTGCGCGAGCCATTGCTCCGCGTCGTCAACCTCGCGCGGGCTTTTAACGCGGCTTCCACTGATGGTTACTATCCGCTTGATCAGTTCGTGCTGGATCATCTCCAAGACCCTATGAACGCTCCCAGCGTCTTCAATTTCTTTCTCCCTAACTACAGCCCACCAGGGAAAATCACCGATCTAGGCCTAGCCGCACCCGAGTTCCAGATCCTCAATGCCAGCTCCGCCATCACTGCTGCCAACTATTTCTATAGTGCCATTGGTAACAACGACCTCGCTCGTTGGGGCACTGGCACTGCGAGCTATGCCGCGCGACTGAACTTGAATCCAGAGCTGGCCATGATCGTGCCCGTGGCGCAGATCAGCGCGAATACGCCCACGCCACTGGTGAACCTGGATACGGACGCCCTGATCCGTCGTTTGGACCTCTCCCTCATGGGCGGCACCATGTCTCCGCAGCTTTTCCAGATCATCCGCGAGTCCATTCCACGCCTTGCCAGTCCTAGCTGGCAGTGGCATCGGGAACGCTTGCGGCTGGCCATCACCCTCATTGTCACCTCTGCAGAATTCAACGTCCTCCGCTAAATGAAGCCCACCACCCGACGCTACTTTCTTGGCTCAGCGAGCTGCTCTGCCGTTAGCTCCCTGCCCATTTTGAATACGCTGCTGAACCTCCAGTTCGCAGAGAAAATATCCGCCGTCACGGCTCCTCCGAACTCCGAATACCGCGCGTTAGTGTGCCTCTTTTTTGCCGGGGGAAATGATAGTTATAACATGCTCGTGCCGCGTGATCCTAGCGCCTACGCCACCTATCAGGCCAGCCGATCGAACCTCGCCCTCGCCCCAGCGCAGCTCATCGACATCCACCCGCCCGGCCAGTCAGCGTTTGCCGTGCATGGCGGGATGCCAGAGATAGCCACCCTGTTTGGCAATAGCAAAGCAGCCTTCGTGGCCAACGTCGGCACGCTGATTGAGCCCGTGCAGACGCGGCAGCAAGTCACCGCCCTTTCCAAGCAACTCCCCCTCGGTCTCTATTCCCATTCTGACCAGATCGAACAATGGCAGACCAGCATTCCTAACAGCCGGGCGGGCATCGGCTGGGCTGGGCGCACGGCAGATCTTTTAAAAGGGCTCAACACCAATCCGCTGATCCCCATGAACATTTCTCTAGACGGCAGCAACGTCTGGCAGACGGGCAATACCGTGGCGGAATACGCCATCACCCCGGACGGAGCCACCGCCCTCACCAACTATCAAAAGGCCTGGCAGGCCAATGATACCACGCGCCAAGCTCTCAGCCAGGGCGTGGATAGCCAGCTCGCATTGCAATATTCCAACGTGTTAATGCAGACGTTTAACCAACGGAAAAAAGCCGCCATGGATGCCTACGATGTCTATGCCACCGCCAGCGCACCCGCGTTGCCAGCAGGCGTCACTTGGCCATCCACCTACGTGGGCAGTCGCCTGCAACAAATCGCCAAGGCCATCCAAGGCCACACTGCTATGGGGGCCAAACGCCAGACCTTCTTCATCCAATTCGGCGGCTGGGATCATCACAGCGGCGTGCTCGCTTACCAAGCCCAGATGCTGCCGCAGGTCAGTGCTGCCATCAGCGCCTTCTACGCCAGCCTAACGGCTATGAATTTACAAAATAGCGTCACCCTTTTTACCGCGTCGGACTTCGGTCGCTCCCTCACCAGCAACGGCCAAGGCAGCGATCACGCTTGGGGCGGGAACCATCTCGTGGTCGGCGGATCCGTGTTAGGAAATAAAATTTACGGCACCTATCCTGACCTAGCCGTGAACCCCAGTGTCGGAGCCGAGGTCAATCCCCTGGACACGGGCGCGGGCCGCCTCATTCCCACCACTAGTTGCGATCAATACTTTGCCGAGCTGGCCCTCTGGTTAGGCGTGAGCAAGACCGACCTCCCGCTTGTGCTGCCGAATATCGGAAATTTCTACAGCCCCACCAGCAGCGCGCCACCGCTGGGCTTCATGGCTTAGTTCCCAGCCGTGGCGGCTGGCCGCCGGGCGGCGTAGATCACAAATGCCAGCCCGATGCCGATCATGAAAGTGCTGTAAAAGAACCCCCGACTCATGCCCAAAATGTTGCCGTCACCCACACGGTAGTTGTGCTCGATAAACATGCGGAAGGCCGCGTAGAACAGAAAGAACAAGCCCGTCAGCAAGCCATGAGGCGCGCGCGGAAACTTCAGCCGCACCGTCATCAGAATCACAAAGAGCACCACGCCTTCCAGCGCGGCTTCATACAACTGCGAGGGATGACGCGAGGGCAAGAAATCATAGAGCACCTGCGCCACGTCCGGGTGTTCACGCGCGGCCTGCACGACTTCGTCCGGCGTGCTGGCAGGGTCCATGTTAGGCAATTTAGAAAGAATGAACTCATAGTCCGCGCGTCCCATGGAAGCTAATTCAGTGGGAAAACGCACCGCCAGCGGGAATCCATCCGCGCAGGGCACGCCCCACAGTTCTCCGTTCACAAAGTTAGCCAGCCGCCCGAACATCAATCCTAACGGAGCCACGCAGACCAGATTATCCCCCAGTCCCGGCCAAGATTTCCGATGCTTTACAGCGTAATACAGCGTGTAGAAGAACAAGCCTAGGATACCGCCATGGCTCGCCATGCCGCCATTTTGCAGCTTAAACAACGTCAGCGGATGGGCAAAAAATTCATCGGTCGCATAAAAGAGCATGTAGCCCAAGCGCCCGCCTAACAGCACCCCAAAGATAGCCGCATAGGTGATGAAATCCGCCAACTCTGGTTCCTCTAGCACGCCGATCTTTTTCCGCGCCAGATACACCAAACACCAATACCCGGACACGAAGCCCAGCACATACGCCAGCCCATACCAATGGATTTTCAGCCAGGAGGTGAATTCAAAGAGAATGGGGTTGAGATTATGGAGGTAGTCGGCCAGGAACATGATGCGCGGGAGGTGCCATCATTACTCCCGCCTGCCAACTGATTCTTTCCCATGACGCTGACCGCTCACGAAGCCGCCCTCACTGACCGCCTGCTCCTACTGCCAGATGCCCAGGAGCGCTTGAGCGCCATCGTGCAACGCGCGCGGCATCTGCCTGCGCTGGCTCCTGCGGACCAATGCGCGGCCAATTTGGTGGTTGGCTGCGTCTCTGCCGTGTGGCTCGTGAAACACTTCCAGGAGGGAAAATGTGCGTTTACCACGGCGGCAGATTCCCCGTTAGTGGCGGGGCTCGTCGGTTGTATAGCGGAAGTCTGCACAGGCGCTGATCCTGCGGAGCTAGCTAATTTTCAGCCCACCATTTTCCAACGCCTAGGCCTCTGGCAGAGCCTCTCCCCCACGCGCCAACACGGTCTCACTGCCGTCATGGACACCATCCGCACCTTTGCGCAGTCATGTCTTTAACAGATGCCCATTGCCATCTCCACGTGCCGGAACTAGCCGCTATCCGCGAGACGTGGTGGCCTCTGGCAGAGCAGTTAGGCATCCGGCAATGGATGGTCAATGGCCTGCATGAAAAGGACTGGCCAGCTGTGGCCGCGTTGGCTCGGCAGCAGCCTGGGGTGATCCCATCGTATGGCCTGCATCCTTGGTATATCGAGGAACGTAGTGCGCAGTGGGAGGAATCATTAGTGGTTCATTTAGATGCTAATCCCCACGCTGGCATCGGTGAGATCGGCCTGGATCAATGGGTGGCGGGCCATGATCTAGCAGATCAACTCCAGGTCTTCCGCCCGCAGCTAGCCCTAGCTGCCGAGCGTAATTTATGCGCTAGCATCCACTGCGTCCAAGCCTGGGGCGCACTCTGGGCGGAACTTTCGCAGCGCGCGTTACCTGCGCGCGGCTTCCTTTTGCACGCCTACGGTGGCCCGGCGGAAATGGTGGCCGGATTCGTCCGGCTAGGGGCATACTTTTCCTTCTCGCCCTACTTCCTGCACGAACGGAAAGGCAAACAGCGGGCCGTATTTGCAGAGCTTCCGTTGGAGCGTTTACTCATCGAAACCGATGCCCCGTTCATGCTGCCGCCGCTGCCGCAGAACTGTTTCCCGGCCACCCATCCGCTCACGGGCCAGCCACTCCAGCATCCTGCTAACCTTAGCGTGGCCCTCACGGGCCTAGCCGCAGTGCGCGCCATGCCCAGCGATGCCCTAGCAGCAGTGTTGGAAGAGAACTTCGCCCGTTGGCGCTGGGGGCACTTGTTCTAGCCACAGGTTAGGAGCCCGGCTCCATTTCGCATCCCCCGGCAAGTTGCGGATCACTGGGGATCAAGGATGCAGCACCACGGGATCGCTAGGCCGATAGAAGGCATGGAAATGGGCCACATTTAAAGTGTAAAGCCGTCCGGCCTTGGCTTTGCGAGTCGCTACGAGGTGTAAATAATCAAAGATGGCGCCACCCCGCACTCCGCGTAATTCGGCCTCCGGCATGGCGCGCAGCATTTTAGTGGGAGTTAGCGAGGGGGTGGTGAGCGGGGAATGAATGGTCTTCTAGCAACTCGGCAGTTACTCTGGAACTGAGGAGGTAGTTGTGTTTACCGCCAGTTAGGGTGCTAAAAGTCTCGCAGATGCCGTGGCCATACATCCCTAATGCTCCTGTTACCACCAAGGCACGCGAAGCCACATGAAAGGGTTTACTTTCAACGATGGCCGCAATCAGTACTGAGGTGTCGATGACGTCCATCATTTGCCGTATAGTGCCTCCAGTCGTTCAGTTGATCCTCGCGCATTTCTCGCACGGCCTTGGCTGCATCAAAGCCCACCCATCCCGTCACGACAGGGAGCCCATCGCGTTTCCGCCGGATCCTGGTCGGCAAGGCGTCCTGCTCTAGCTCAATCCGATTCCCCACTATGGTGACCTTCAGGCGCGCGCCTGCGCGCAGATGCAGTTAATCTTGCATCGTCTTGGGTAAGACAAGGCGGCCTGCTTTATCAATCGTAATGGGAGTGCTCATGGTCGCAAAAATGGCATTGCGAATGGTAGTTGTAATCCATTTGAGTTGGTAAAAAAAGCCAAGGGCACATCCCGTGCCTCCGCAACTTTCCTGCGAATTAACGTGCGTAAATCCGGCAAAATTGGTATCCCCGTGACCAATCTATTTCTAATCCCCTATGAAACTACGCCTCCTCACCTTTTGTTCGCTCTTGCTGATGCCCCTAGCGCATGCGGGCAATAGCATTTATAACGCCGCTGTCCTAGCCGATGGGCCACTTACGTTCTGGACGTTTGATGAAGCCGTCGGAGCTACCGTGGCCAATGACATCGCCACGGCCGCAGGCGCTCCGCAGCAAGGGGCGCAGAATGGGACGTTTGAAAATTGCACGTTAGGGGTGGCGTCCGGGGCGCTCAATCTAGGCACGTGTATGCAGTTAAATGGCACCAGCTCACGGGCGCGCTTTCCGTATGTTTCCTTCTTCGATCTAGCTACTGGGGACTTCACAGTGGAACTGTGGTATAAGACCACGGTCACGACGCGCGGGGACATGTTTAACTTTAAAAACACCATCGACTTCGGCATTTTCTCCAACAACGGCGTGGCCGGGCAACTGAGCGGCTATCATAATGTCCTCTTGCCGACTTCCACCGCCACGCCGATCAACACGTGGTATCACATGGCCTATGTGCGGACTGGGGGAAATATTAATCTCTATGTAAATGGGGTCTTCGTGGCCACGCAGGCAGATGCCGCGTCCATGTCCGCAACGGTGGAGATCACCGTGGGGGATAACAAAGGCAGCTCTTGGTTCACGGGCCTCATTGATGAAGTGGCGTATTACCCCTCCGCAGTCAGTGCCGCCCGCCTCGCGGCCCACTATGCGGCGGCCTCACAAACCAGCGCCAATGCTCCGCTTGTGACCACCACGGCGGCCACCGCCATCACCAGCACCACGGCTACGATCAATGGCGGCTTCTCCCAAGTGGGCACGCCCACGCCCACCGTCACCATGTATTGGGGGCCGACGAATGGCGGCACGGTGGCTGGGAGCTGGGCGAATAATGTCCCGTTAGGCCCGCGCTCTGCTGCCTTCTCCACGAACCTTACCGGCCTCTCCGCCGCCACTACCTATTATGTCATTTCCTATGCCACGAATGGCACCGACGTAAGCTGGGGATTGCCCGCCGTGGCCTTCACCACCGCCAACGGTCCGCCGAGCATCAGCAATGGCACGGTGACGAACTTGCTGGCCACCTCCGCCACCTTAGCCGCCAACGTGACTAACACCGGAGGAGCCGTGCCTAACGTGACCATTTACTTTGGCACCACCGATGGCGGAACCACGGTGGGGAGTTGGGCCAGAAACGTCAGCCTGGGCGCGCTCAGTGGCCTGGGATCAGCTTCCGTCAATGCCTTGACGATGGGAGCCACCTACTTCTTCCGCGCCTTGGCGACCAATGGAGCTGGCAGTACCTGGGCCGCAGCGTCCGGCACCTTCACCACGCCCGTGGCCACGCTGCCCAGCGTCATTAACACTGCGGCTACCGACATCAACGGCTCCTCCGCCACCCTGCGGGGCACCGTGACCGCCATCGGCAATGATCCTCCCATCGTAAAAATTTATTACGGCCTAACCGACGGCGGAACCACCGCAGGAAGTTGGACTAGCAACGTCAGCTTGCCTGCACAGCCAGCGGATTTTGCCAAGGCCATCGGCGGCCTAATGGGCAGTACCACTTACTTTTACCGCGCATGGGTGCAGAATGTTGCAGGCACGGCGTGGGCTCCTAGCAGCAGTTCCTTTACCACCACGGCGGGCCGCCCACCCGCTACGTTAGTCATCAATGAGATCCACTATCATCCCGTGGAAAATGATGCATTCAACGCGGATCGCACGCCCGTGCTGGACCTCAGTAGCGATCTCCATGAGTTCGTGGAAATCTACAATGCCACCGCCTCCCCGATCACATTGACAGGTTATAAACTCAGCGGTGGCATTGATTACACCTTCCCCACAGGCACGATGATCCCAGCCAGCGGTTACAAGGTCATTGCCAAAAATCCTGCGCGCATGGCCATCGTTTATCCTAGCGTGACTGGCGTGCTGGGCCCCTACACAGGCACCTTGAGCAACAGCGGGGACACCGTGGATCTGGAAGACGCGGCGGGAAATTTTGTCGATCAAGTCACCTACTCCGCCGAGTTCCCCTGGCCCACCAGCGCCAATGCGCTAGGCGCAGCGGATGATTTCACCTTATTAGACTCCAGCACTTATCAATACAAAGGTCGTTCGTTGGAGCGCCTCAGCGTGGCCGGTGATCCGAGCGATCCTGCTAACTGGCGGGCCTCGCCCGTGGGCGCTGCGCCCACGCCAGGCGCGGCCAATGCCGCCACCCTAGTCGTGCCGCCGCCTGTCCCGGTGGGCTTTGCCGTGGCTCAGGTGAGCGATGAAGCTCCCACCATCCGAGCTGGCAATGCGGTCCGCGTTACCTTCACGCTCACCAGCACGGCGGGGCTCTTCAATCCGCAGGTGGAGTATTTTGTCGATAACGTCAATTCGTTCAGCGAGGTCCATAATTCGCTAGTTCTAACAAGTATTGGCAATAGCCAGTTTACTGCTACATTACCTGGGCAGGTGGATCGTAGCGTGGTGCGGTATCGTTTGATGGGGAACTTGGGGGCGGGCTTGGTGCAGATCGCGCCTCGTCTGGATGATGCGCTCATTGTGCCCGTGAGTTTCACTGGGCGGGAGGCGTGGTGCTCCTATTTCGTGACTCCAGTGCGCACATCTGTGAACCCCATTTACGATCTTTTCGTCTCCACAGATGGCACCGCCACCAACCCTGGAGCGGCTTTCAACGGCCTCAATGGCCAACAAACCATGGGCTACAACGTCCTGGGCAATCCCAAGCGTGCCACCACCACGGACACCACTGGCGTGCCACGGGACTTGCCCTACGTCTCCACCAGCAGTCCGCTGTGGAATGGCTCCGTGCCCGCCATCTTCATTGAAAATGGTAACGTGCGGGACGTGCATTGGCGTCTCCATGGGAGCCGCTATAACCGCAGCCCCACCCGCCCTACTTTTAAATTACGGTTCTCCGACACCCAACGCTATCAAGACGCAGATAGCGAGTTCATCACGGACAAACAAGACTACTTCAGCGTCATGCATGGACTGTATGAGAATGCTAACTTACCCATCTCCCACGTGCGTTGGATCGACTTCTATCAAAACACCGACGCCAAGGTGACCAAGCTAGAACAAGGGGAATACAATGGCGATCTGCTCAGTAAATTCCATGACCGCCAAGCCGCGCTGAATCCCGGCACGCCTAAGGAAGCCAGCGGAGAGTTCTTCAAGGACGTGGGCATCATCGCCTCGTTAGGCGTGGAAGGCCCCTATGCCACGGGCGATGGGCGTCTCTTAGTGGGCAGTGGATTGTGGAATACGCCGCAACTCTATGAATGGACTTACCTGCAACAAAACCATGGCTGGAAAGGCCCTGGAGCCATCAAGACGTTCTTTGAAAGCATGTGGGCGGCCCGGGGCGATACTGTGGCGGTTCCCGCTCCTAACGTGACTGCGCTGCGCACCTACTTTGACAGTGTGATGGATGTGGACACGGAACTGACTTCCATGGCCATTCTCAACTGGGGGTGCCCGTGGGATGACACTAGCCAGAACCATTTCTTCTGGCAACGAGCCAATGGTAAATGGGCGCATTTCCCCTGGGACTTCGATGGCTTCTTCGGCAATGGCGATACCACGGGCACGAACTCCTGGATCTACCTCGGGGAGAACAGCACCCCCACGCCTGCTACCAATGTTTATGGCACCATCCTTGGCAATAACTCGCGCGGGCCAAACTATTTTAAAGATAGTTTCCTCAAGGCCTATCGCACAGAATACAATAACCGTCTGTGGATTCTAAATAACACTTATCTGCATCCTGACACGTTGAAGACCATCTTCTTTACTACCGCAGCAGCCACCCAGCAGAGTTACTATAGCTACATCAACAGCGTGAAGGCTACCTTCTGTGACGCGCGCTTTACCAGTGTGAACGTGCAGTTAGGGCACGCCGCAGATGGCAGTGATTTCCTCCGTCCCACGCGGCCTACGAACAGCGCCCCACTTAGTGCGGCCACGGCCCTCCCGCCGGCTGCTTTGACGGCCACCGCCTACACCCACAGCAGTGGGAGCACTGCCGGACTCAATGGCCACGCCAAATCCAAGTGGGAAATCCGCAATAGCACCGGCACCTACCTGGAGCCCGCTGCGGTGATCACGAGCACCACGAGTCTCGTTTCTTTACCCATTCCGTTTGATAAACTTACCTTCGGGCAAACCTACTTTTGGCGCGTGACTTACTATGATGGCAATGCCCATCCGTCCATCGTATCGCTGGAGACTTCCTTTGTGTATGGTCCGCAGAGCACCACGCAGACGATCATCAATTTCTCTGACATCTGGAGTTACAATCTGTCAATTACGCCCACGAATACTGATCTCAGTTGGAGCACCGTGGCAGATCCTTCGCCCGCGTGGCCGCTGTCTGGCGCTGGCACCTTGGCGTTCGAATCCCAGGCCTCCATCCCAGAAACCATCCGCACGGTGCTCCCAGATCCCCGCCTCCAGACCTTCAACGGACGGGCTTATTATTTCCGCAAGCATTTCAACTTCCCTGCCAATCCCATGACCTCCACCATCCGCATCCGCCACGTGGTTGATGACTCATGTGCGATCTATATCAATGGGCAGCGTGTCCATCGCTATTATTTAACGGATCCTGTGGCCCCAGCCACGGGCTATGATTATAAGCTATTTTCGGCGGCTTCCTCCAGCACCACCGAGGCCATCTATGCCTATGCGGATGTGGCCCCGGCCAACTCTACGGCTACCAACTGGGTCTATCTGGACCCGCGGCCCTACATGGTGGCGGGAGATAACGTCATTGCCGTGGAGGTGCACCAGACCGCCACGAATAGCTCGGACATCGTCTTCGGCTTGGAAATGACCGCTGTCCTCCCCGGCGTCGCTGGCGATGTGGTCATTAACGAAATCCTGGCAGACAATGCCAGCGCAGTGCTCAACGGTACGGGATACCCGGACTACATTGAGCTGAAAAATAACACCGCCGCCGCCATCAGCCTCGCAGGCAACGGCCTCACGGACGACATCCTGATCCCCACGCGCTATGTTTTCCCCGCAGGCACCAGCATCCCTGCCAATGGCTACCTCACCGTCTGGTGTGACACGGATACGGCTGCGCCCGGCCTGCATACAGGCTTCGGGCTCTCGTCCAATGGTCAACGTGTGGTGCTGACAAATGGTAGCGCCTTACGAGACTTTGTTTCCTTCGGGCCTCAGGCGCGCAACTTATCCATCGGCCGCATCCCTAACGGCACGGGAAGCTTCACCCTCACCACCCCCACCGCCAATGCTACCAACACCGCCGTGGCCACGCTAGGTGCAGTGGCTAATTTGAAGATCAACGAGTGGATGGCCAGCCCTGCGCATGGCGATGATTGGTTCGAGATCTACAACCCGGATGCTAATCCCATAGCCCTCGGCGGTCTGTATCTCAGCGATACGCCGGGCACGCCGCTCATCACCCAGATTCCTAGCCTTTCCTATATTGCAGGCAAAGGCTTTGCGGACTTTGCCGCTAATGGCACTAATGAGGGCGACAATAAATGTAACTTTAAACTCTCCGGCAGTGGCGAGCGCATCGTGCTCACCAGCACCACCGGAGGTAGCACGCTGAACCTCATCAACTTCGGAGCGCAAGTCACCAATGTTTCCCAGGGTCGCTTCCCAGATGGGGGCGGCACCATCGTCAGCTTTCCCCAGACAGATTCCAAAGGGGATAGCAACTGGCTGCGGCAGCCTGCCATCAGCATCAACGAAGCGCTCACGAACTCCGTGGCTCCGTTGCAAGACTACATTGAACTGCGCAATCGCACTGGCACCGCTGTCGATGCTAGCGGTTGGTGGCTCAGTGATGACCGGGGCGTGCATCAAAAGTATTCCCTGCCTGCTGGCAGTGTCGTTCCTGCTAACGGCTATCTGACGTTTTACGAAAGTGCCTTTAACACTGGAATCAATGCCTTCTCCCTCAGCTCCACCGGGGATGAAATAATCCTTTCCGCCACCAGTGGGGGTGCGGAGACGGGGTATCGGGATCAAGTCAGCTTTGGAGCCGCAGCGGATAACTTCTCGTTCGGCAGCGTGGCCACCAGTGGCGAGCCCGAATTCTGGGCGCAGACGGTTCGCACGCCCAATGCTGCTAACGCGGCTCCTAAGATCCAGCAGGTGCTCATCAATGAGATCGACTATCATCCGTTGGATCTCGCAGGTGCCGTCGATAATGCGCGGGATGAGTTCATCGAACTCCACAATGCAGGCGCCACTGCGGTCAACATTTCCGGCTGGAAATTGAAGTCCGGCGTGGACTTCCTCTTCGCCAGCGGCACCACGCTGGCAGCGGACTCTTACATGCTCGTGGTCGGCTTCAATCCTGTGACCGATTCAACAAGTCTAGCTGCCTTTAAAACCGCCCTCAACGTGCCCGCTGGCACCGTCATCTACGGGCCGTTTACCCCAGTGCTCAGCAATGGAGAGGCCAGTGTGGAGCTAGCCTTCCCTGGCGCGGCGGTGTTAGGCGTGATCCCCTTTATCCTCCAAGATAAAGTGAAATACTCTGATGTGAACCCCTGGACTAGCGTCCCTGATGGCACGGGCAGCAGTCTGCAACGCGTCTCCCGCAGCATCATCGGTAATGATCCCTCGAACTGGATCGGAGCCACGCCCACGCCGGGGGCGGTGAATGCCACGGAAGCTCCGTTGGATACGGATGGCGATGGCATCCCCAACGCCTGGGAAATCGCCAATGGCCTGGACCCCGCTAACGCCGCAGATGCCTTGCTAGACAGCGATGGCGATGGCCAAACGAACGTGAACGAATACCTCGCGCAAACGAATCCCCGCAGCGCTACGGATGTGCTCCGCGCCAGCTTTACCGTCGGTGCCACGAGCAACATCATCACCTTTACCGCCAAGGCTAACGTCACCTATAGCATCCTCGTGAGCACGGATTTAAACGCCGCCACGTGGGCCAAGCTAGCCGATGTCCCTGCGGGCAACGAACGCTCGATTAGCATCACCGATCCGGGATCACAGCAACGTCGTTTTTATAAACTGCTCACGCCCGCCCAGCCGTAGCTAGCGCTGCTCCAAGCACGCAGCCCAATCCCCCAAACCCACCTGCAAGACCACCCCAGCCACCAGCAACACGCCAGCATAACCGATCAACAAAGGGAAGCGTAAGCGGATAAACAACGCGGCATGAGGCCACCAGCATAGTAATTTAGACATCGGGAAATGGAGTAGGAAGAAATGGGACGCGGAGTTTAAATGTCGCTTCATCGCTAGCGCCAGGAGCCTCTACATTGTACCCCCTAACCTTTAGTGGTAAATGTCACTACCTCCTGCGCAGCGGTGCCGCCGCCGGGTTTCGGCAGCGTGTGCAGGCGCACATTGCCAGCGAGGTCTCCGGTGGCAAACCACGTGCCACCGCTGCCGACCACGGCCCGCGTAGGCAGGTCCGGTAGATCCTTGAGTTCTAGCTGTTGATTGCCATTGGGCAGGAAAATGCGCACCGCATTATCCCGGCCTGTCGTCAGCACGCGGCCATCTGGCGCGAAGTCCACACTGGTCACGCCGGGGATCTTGAAGGCGGTGCCTTTTGGCTTTTCCTTCAGGGAATTATGGGGCGTGCTGGACTTGGCCGCCCAGCCTTCAGCGGTGTCCCAGAGCACCATTTTTCCATCTTCACTAGCACTCGCGAGGATGGCGGAATCTGCGCGCCAACTCAGGCTAGCGATGCGGCCTTGGTGCTCGGCTAACGTGTAGAGAATGGTGCCCGTGTCCGTGGCCCAGAGATGCAAACCGCCGCTGCGGTCGCCTGTGGCCAGCTTTTCGCCATCTGGGGAAAAGGCTAGGGAGGTGACCCAGTCCGTGTGCTTCTTCACCTTGCGGATGAGCTTGCCATCCTTGGTGGAGTAAACTTTCACCAGCTTATCCGGCCCGCCACAGGCGATCTGGCTGAGGTCTGGCGAGACATCCGCTGCCAGAATGCTATCTGTAGCCTCGGTGGCCACTTCACTGAGCCGCCGCCCGGATTTCACATCGAAGAGCACCGCCTTGCCGGACTGCGAGCCATGTCCGCCTGCGGCTAGGAGCACTTGCCCGTTCGGGCTGAAATGGAGGTAATGCACCGTGCGCTCGGGAAAGGCTAACTGGCCGATTGGCTCATGCGTCTCCGTGTTAAACAGCAAGATGCGCTCGTGCCCTCCCACGGCTAGTAATGGCGCATTCGGGCTAGCGGCTAGGGCGATGGCAGGGCCCGCTACATTTACAGCGGCTAACT
>JAYVOP010000078.1:0-2233 GCA_043757865.1 Verrucomicrobiales bacterium
CCCCGATCCCAAATACCTCCTGCCGGACCCCATCGAAACGCTGAAAGCCGCCGAGATCCTGGTGCGGGAAGGCTTCATCGTCCTGCCCTACATCAATGCCGATCCTGTCCTGGCCAAACGCCTCCAAGACGTGGGCACCGCCACCGTCATGCCGTTGGGCGCACCCATCGGCTCTAACCGCGGGCTGGAAACGCGGCGGCAACTGGAAATCATCATCGAGCAAGCCATCGTGCCCGTGATCGTGGATGCCGGCATCGGGGCTCCCAGTCATGCGGCGGAAGCCTTGGAAATGGGCGCAGACGCGGTGTTAGTAAATACCGCCATCGCCATTGCCAGCGATCCCTGCCGCATGGCCGCCGCTTTCAAAGCCGCCGTGGAGGCCGGACGCACCGCCTACGAACTCGGCCTGCCCCTAGCCAGCACCGCCGCCAATGCCACCAGCCCGCTAAGCACGTTCTTGGACGGACTGGGCTAGGCTTAAAATGGAGCGCGGAGTTGCACTCCGCAGCATTTCGCTAAGAGCGAAGGAAATTGCGGCTCGGCAGCTACGCTGCGGAGTGCCGTTCGGGGTCGATGAAATTTCTGGTCCATCACTCCTTCAGCATCCCGCCCAGCGGGCAGTCCTTCAGCAGGCGGATGCCAGCGGCCACGCAGGTGGCGTTGAGCACGGCACCGGCGGCGGTGGTGTGGGTGTGGTCTTTGGTGGTGAAATATTCCGTGCCCACCTTCTCTTGGCCTAGCACATCGTAGCGATCACTGATGAGGGCGTTTAAATTCAGAAAGAGCGCCCCGCAGCCTTGGGCGGCCTCTGCGGCCCATTTGCCGTAGTCTCCATCCGCCCGGCCGACCTTCTCCGCCGTCCAGATATTTCGCGGAATCTGGGAGCATATAATAGCCGTGGCCCCTTTCGCTTTCGCCTCTGTGGTATAGTGCCGCAGATACCAACCATAGCTGTGGACGGTTTCTTTGACGCCCGTTTCTTGGATGGTCACTTCCTTTTCCTCGTCGCCATTGCCCTTGATGGAGGCGCGGGCTTTTTCTTTATCAATGGGTCCACCATCGTTATGGCCAAACTGGATGATGACGAAATCTCCCGGCTGTAGTTTTTCCCGCACCTTATCCCATAAGCCTTCCCGCAGGTAGCTGCGGCTGCTGCGGCCGCCTAACGCGGCGTTATCAATGGTCACTTTCTCGGCATTAAACTGCTCCGCTAGGCACTGGCCCCAGCCTTGCAGGCCCTTGTCACCGTTCTTCACGGTGGAATCTCCAATCAGATAGACCGTGGGTTTGGCTGCGGCGGCGGAGAGACCGATGAGGGCCGTGAGGAGGAGGAAAAGGAGGTGTTTCATCGTCGGCTAGGCGGATTCGAGTTTCAATTCATAAACGCCGTCCGGGTGGCGGGAGAGGCGGTTGCGCACCAGATACTCGATCTCCACTTCCAGCAGACTGCATTGCACCGTCCAGTTCTTCGTCGCCCGTAGATGCTTGATGGCAGCCTTGGTGGCGGTAAGCGAGACGCGCTTGGCACCCACCGTTTGCAGTTGGGTCACGCGGTGGTCTAACAACTGGAAAAACACCAGTTCAATGCCGTCAGACTGCCGTGCTAGATCGCTGAGATTCACGCGGATCAGCGGGGGGTCCACGCTCACGTGGGCCGCCACATCATCAAAACCAATCTTGGCTAACGTGCGGCAAATTTTGTCCTCCAGCTCCTGGATGGTAATGGCGGTGGCGGGAAAGCGTTGCTCTAAATAGACCAGCACGCCCCGGGCGATGTCCTCGGCTATCCACCAGTCTTCATGCCCTGCGCGGGCGGCGGCGGCACGGATGCATTTGGCGATCCAAGCGCCTTCATAGGTGGTGAGTTCAAAGGGGCCGACGCGCAGCAGCGGCAGTTGCGATGGAAGTGCGATCATGGTAAGGCTGGTCGAGCATGGATGAGGTTGAGGTGTGCTTTGGGACGGGGAAAGTGGGGCGCAGGCAGGTTAGGGAAAGAACTCTGGCTGCAAGGTGGTGCGGGGCGCGCGGCGTTCCAGATGCTGGATTTCCTCCAAGAATTCGCCCACGTCTTGGAACTGCCGATACACTGAGGCATAACGCACGTAGGCCACGGGGTCTAGGTCTTGGAGTTGCTCCATGACCTTGAGGCCGATGAGTTTGCTGGGGATTTCTTTGGCGTTCTGGCTTTGCAAATCTAACACGATCTGATCCACCGCTTTTTCCAGCGCATCCC
>JAYVOP010000079.1:0-8184 GCA_043757865.1 Verrucomicrobiales bacterium
CCGCCGACGACGCTGCGGGCTTGGAAGCCGACTTGCTTGGCGTCTTTCGTCTCATACCAATCCGTCATGGGCGAGCGGCTAGCCGAGGCATTGAGGGCATCATAGAGTGGGGCCACCAGGGCTTCGAGGTCGGCCTTCTGATTGGTTAAAGTGGCGGCCCAGATGAGCCAATCACTCTTGGTGTAAGTCTTCCGGCTGTCCAGCGGCAGGCCGTAGCGTTGTTGCATTTTGCGGTAGTAGGCCATCTCTGTGGTGGCCACACTTGTAGGGAAAAGATTCAATCCCAGGATGCGATCCCACACCAGGTTGTATTTCATACTCCAACTGTTGGCTTGATCGAAGGCGAGGCGGTAGTGATCTCCATCCAGGGCGGCCTTCTGCCAATCGGCGGCCATCTGCTGGGCTAAGGTGGTCCATTTCTTGGCTTCCTCGGCCTTGCCAGCCTTTTCACATAAGGCTCCGAAACTGCCTAACGCCACGATGGTCTTCAAGGATAAATTAGCGTTATGCGCGAGGTGGCCCGCGAAATCGTCCGTGCAAAGTTGGTTATTAGGATCAAAGCCGACCGTCTCCAGATAGGCGGCCCATTTCTCCAGCAGGGGCCAGTAGCGGGTGGCGTAGTCTAGCTTGCCCTCGGCATGGGTGATCGCGGCTAGGCAGATCATCATGTTCCCGCATTCTTCCACGGGCATACGGCCACCGTCGGTGTCATTTTTACCCATGCCATAGACTTGGCCATTGGCTTGGGGATAGGTGCCCAGATCGTGCGGAGCGTAGTTGTAGGGCCAGTGGCCGCCTTGGGCGTATTCACAGATGGGGGTGCAGAGGCCTTTTAATAACTCGGGTTGGAAGAGCAGCATGAGGGGCGCGGAGGGATACGTCACATCCACGGTGGCAATGCAGCCGTTGCTGAAATTTTCTTTACTGAAGAACCACGGCTCGCCCTTGGGTGAGGCCACGAGTTTATGCGCGGACCACGCTTGGCGGAAGGCTAGGCTGGCGATCTGGGCATACTTTTCTCCGCCCACGGCCACGCATTCTCTGACCAGGGCGTTGTCGAATTTCACACACGTGGCGGTGATTTGGCTTTGCTCGGCGGCGGCTTGCAGCAGCAGTTGTTCCATCGTCTGGCCGCTCCGTTTCCACCACGCTAGCAGGGGCTCGTGCATCCATTCGATGGCCCCGGCCCCATCATCGTAGGCCAGGAGAAAGGTGGTGGATTTGGCGGTGGCATCCACCTTACCCAGGGCCTGCACACAAGCGAGGACGGGCCAGCGATCATTGACGCGGCGGGGCATTTCAGTGTCATTAGCGCTGGTGATTGCACCCGCCTGGGCGAATTCGCCACGGCAGATTTTATCACTGTTCATGGCCATGCTCGCGCTAGCGGGACCAGCGATCAGGAAGCGGCCCCAGTCAATGCGTTGGTCATCTCCACGGGCTTTGAGGACGGCTTGATCCTGACTGGCCATGGCGGCTACTTTCAGGGTCGGCACGGCCACGGCGGCCCACGTGACTGCTTGGTCTGGCTTATTCACCGCCATTTCCCCAGAGGCATCTAGGTAAAGGGAAACCTCGTGCGCTTTCCCATCCAGGGCTTTGACCTCGGCGGTGACATAAGTGATCGGCCGCGCGAAAATTTCCAAATCGTGCGGGAGCAACGGGGAGAGGAACGTGACCGTGAGGCCCACGCCCTCGGTCGTGAACTCGTAAATGGTGCGGGTTGGCAGCACGGTCACGCTGTCTTGGTGCACGGGCTTGGCTTCCGGCATATTTCCCAGCCAGCGATGAGTGACGCCATCCACCCGGATCATGCCGCCCAGGGCTTGCGTGTGGCCCGTCCAGTGGGTCGGCCAGTTGTCGTAGGCGTGGTCATTAGGACTCCAGATACTGAAATAAGGATCATGCGTGACCAAGGGCACGGACGGCGGGCGGAAGCTGTCTGCGGAGGCGGAATGCAGGGCGACGAGGGCAAGCAGGAGAGGGGTGGATTTCATCATGGCGCGTGTTTACGCTGCGCGCTGTGGCCCGTCAATCTGCGCCTGTAGGGGTCAGGGAAATTAGACCACATTCCCCTAGGCCCTGACCGGATTTCTTCTCACGCGGGAGCGCGGACCCTCCAGGGACTCATTCTTTACTTGGAACCACGCCCGGCGTGTGCCATGGACGCAGGATGCAACGCGCCACTTTTCTCTCACTCCTCCTCACCGCTCCCTGGGCCTTCTCCCAGACTCCACCGACGCCAGCACCTAAGAAAAAAGTGCTCTTGATGACGGGCGGCCACGGCTTCGAGCGACTGCCGCTGCTGGCCCTGTTTTTGGCGAATCCAGCGATCGAACTCACGGAAGCCGCGCATGAGAAAGACTCCGCCACCGCCTGGGAGCGGGAAGATCTGCTGAGCTACGATGTGATCGTGCTCTATGATATGATGAAGGAAATCACCCCTGCGCAGCAAGCGCGCTTTGCGGCGGTGCGGGCGCGGGGCATCGGGCTGGTGGTGCTGCATCATGCGCTGTGTGCCTACCAACATTGGGCGGAGTATGAGGAGATCATTGGCGGGCGCTACCCCATCTCAGATGCCCAGGGTTCCGCTCCCACGGAGGCCGTGGGCTACCTGCATGAGGTGGATTTTCCCGTGCAGATTCTGGCCCCAGAGCACCCGACCACCGCAGGGCTCAAGGAATTCCCCATGCATGATGAGATCTACTGGGGCTTCCGCGTCAGCCCTACGGCCACGCCCTTGCTAGGCACCACGCACGCCAAGAGCGGCCCCGTGCTGGCATGGACGAAGCAGGCGGATCAATCCAAGCTAGTCTATCTCCAGCTCGGCCACGGCCCCAGCGCCTGGGCGGATGCGAACTACCGCCAATTTCTCGCCCAGAGCATCGCCTGGGTGGCGCGGTAAAGGGTGGGGCGCGGATTTTTAAATCCGTAGCACTAGCTGAGCGGGGCAGCGGTGGAGCGCCCCAGGCGGCTTGCCGCCTACACTTTCAAAGAAAAGCACAGCTTGTTTTTGCGAAGCAAAGCCAACCCCAAACGACACGCCGCACCACCGGACCACCCCCAGCCCAGCGGCTACCCGCAAGCTCAGGCTCGGCGTTTTGCTTTGGAGCGTGGCCTCCGCTGGCGCGCGCCGCATGGCGTCCTGCGTGCCCACTCCGTAAGTGCGATACAGACCGTGCTCAGTATTCTCAACGAAAATTCCCGATTCATCTGCGTTGCTTTAAACCTAGCCAAAGAATAGATAGCGCTGCCCCCCCGAGGACAAGCCAAAGAGGCCAAACCTTGGATCTGGCACTCTCCACATGTTCATTTTTACTCCCTAGCTTCTCATCAAAGGAAGAGGGGGGATGCTTGATCGGTCCGGGTTTCTCGGCTGGGCTAGCAGTCCCCGTTACATGGCTGGCTAGATAATTCTGTATTTCCTTTACCAGCTCAGTGGCGGCCTCCTTTCTTTCTCCATACGGATTGCGAATTTTCGACATAGTTCCATCATCTACCGTGCGACCAGATTGGATGTAGTGAGTTAACAACTGGGCAACGGCCTCACGAAAATCCGCACGCTTTTTAATCATGTTTAGGACGCAGGTTTCTAGATATGAGCAAGACTCGAAAAGGCATACACGGTAAAGTTCTAGCAGCTCCTCAGGAGTCTGATCCACTTGGTCCAAATAAAGTAATGCCAAGAATTTGTAGCACGGGTTGCTACTTTGATAGATCCGATTCCAATCAGTTTTTAAGGGAGGTTCACTCAACTGTTCGGCCCCTGGGGATGCCGCAAGGGAGGCGATTACGGCCATGATGTCCAGCGAGGTAACTGTCTTTAGTTCCGATTGTTCGGCCAGTATAGAAAATGCCTTTGGGGCGTGGGTTCGCAGAAGTTGCCCCCACATTAGACTGTAGGCCATCAAGGCCGTTTGGGTTTCAGGGGCATCTGCCAGCGCTTCCAGTCGGAAATTACAGTCCAGCCCATTGTTCAAGCCATTCTCATCAAGAAGCACTCCCGGGAGTGGCATCCTTTCAGGAATACTAACGAGAGGCCAGCCCCTGGCGGGGATGGCCTTAGCGGCTACTTGAAGCCCAGACAAGATGGTGGTTTCTGATGGCTCTTTGAGGGTGGCGTAGGCTTGAGCTAGTGGGGCGTAGTTAATGAGCATTGCTTGGCTCAGTTTCTCCATATCTTTGATTGATGTGAGCGGACCAACATACCTAGGGTAGCTGTTTTGACCTATCACAGAAACTGCGGAACTTAGCACTAGAAAGCAAATGATGGAAATAGTTTTCATGGGTTATGGCCGGGGTTTTTGTGCCGTAAATCCTAGATAAGTTTTGATGCATTCGCGCGCCAAGACGCCTACAAGAGTATGTCTTAATCCGGCAACCAGATTGACCAAGGTTCCCGCAGGCGTCTGGAGAGACTGTGCATTCGATCCCCCGCCATCACCCCAGAGGATAACGCTTTGAAATGAACCTTTCTCTAATTTTGTAACGAAATCAGTTCTTGTTTCTCCAGGCCCAGATGATCCATAGACGGCTGTAATCAATATTTGCTGTTGGCGGTGAAGGTCACCTAGCGCTAGTTTTGAAATGCAGTTCCAGTTGTACCTAGCGCCGGGCCCTACGTGTGCCGCGAGCGGCAGGCCACCTGTGCCTTCATCAGTGTAACCTTGGCTCATATAATAATCTGCATCGCCTATCCCCATCTCCCAGAAAGAAGGTGCCGCAAACTTGATATAGCCAGCATGGCCAGGAGTCCAACTTGCAGTAGAAGGTTCACTAGCTGACTCATCCCATCCTCCCCGCCTGATTAGTTTACCAGCGTGCTTGTCATACCAGACCCCATCATGCTCACCATCGAGCGCAAAGCTCGAATTGATTAAAACAGTGGTTTGCGCGAAGGTCGGTTCAGCTCCTAGCATGTGAATACTTCTAAAGCTCCCTGGCCTAGCGTTGATTGCCTGCAATTTTGTCAGCGCAGGAAGCATGACGATGTATCTCGCGTCATTACCTGTGTTGGAAATGTTGCCGCAGTAATATAATGTATTTCGCTCTAAAATATAATCGATAGCTGCGCGATGGTGTTTGTTGGCCCCAAGATGCTTCACGATCGTCAACTGCATCTTACTGGCTTCAATGCCAATGCCCGCAGCACCTCCTGTCGGGTTGATAAACAACTTCAGCTCGCCTTCGACTTGCGGATTGGTAGCTACTGTTGGGCTTACACTCTCCGCCCTAATGAATATCTGTGATGGCAACGGGTTGCTGGCGCTTAATGTGAAGTGTTGACTCGGAGAAAGGTTGATTTCCTCTGTGCATTTCTTCGTCCTGTAAAACTTCATGCCTGAGATGGCAGGATGATCGAACCACACTTCACCCGCAGTGATACCTGGGCTGATATGGATTTCTTCCGCATCGTCATCGTCCGTGGCGCTGGCGGGCTTGCCGGGCGTGGTGGTGTCTTCCTTGTCCCACGCTCCATTCGAGAGTTCGTCATTGGCGAACATATACTCAGTTCCTTTGTCCTTCTCGTCCTCGCTGGCACCGCTCACGAAAGGCTTGCTGGCGAGTGCGCTGTCTGCACCATCCAATCTGCCATCGTTGTTTAAATCACTGTAAAGCTCCACCGGCAGCAGCACCACCGTATGCTGATGGTCTTTCCCTCCATAAAACCTCTTAAAGGTGTAGGCGATCTGGCCCTTGTTATTGAAGCACACCTTGTCCGTGTCGATGTAAAGACCCACTCCGGGGTGCCCGGTGGGCTTTTTGGCATCCACGAGTTTGCTGAGGTCGATGCGGTGGTTGTTGCGCCAGAGATACCAAAAACTGAGGATCTCTCCACGGTCGTTCATGGTGCTGAAGTAACGGTTGGCTACATAGGCTTCTTGGCCGTCCAGGCCTTTGAAGACGTGCCATTCCTTGCCGTCCGGGCCGCCGAGGGTAGCCAGACCTTCACGGGTCTGGAAGAGGGGGCCTTGTTTGTAGGGTTGGCCGACGTTGCTGCCGGTGGGTTTGGGTTCCTTGCTCCAGGAGTTGACGGTCAGCGCTGCTTCCGGGGCTTCGGGAAAGATGGCGGTTTTGAAGGGCTCGCCATCGGTGCCGTTATACCAGTGGGCGTGATAGCTATCGAGAGAACCATCGGAGTCGGCAATTCCTGCGGTAACGCGGATGCGCCCATCCGGGTGCACGTAGTCTAGGTTGATGTCTGGGTAATGGTAATGCTCTAGGTCGGTCCAGTCCGCTCCGCCGTTGCTGGAGTAGCTATTTACCTGTTCGTTGGTGCGCGTGACCCGCTCAGAGAAAGAAGCCGGGAAGACTCCGCCCAGCGCTAGATTGCTGCCCTTAAGGTAGCCGAGCGGGTTATACCACGCGTGCGCGAATCCGTGGGCAGCCTCCGTCTCCCCGTCATTATAAGGATAGGTGCGGGCGGAGGCCTCAATAAAGAGATAGCCTAGGTTATTATAAGATGAGATAGTGCTCTCGGCGGGTTTCCAATGGATGATTTGCCGATCGTAGTTGTCTGGTGGAATCGGCGTGGAGCTAGCCCCGGTGCCGCCAGCGCGTCCCATGATGGCTCCCGGCTGAGCTTGGCCCCAGGCATTCTTTTTGGACCATACATAGGATTGGGCGGCATAGGAAACATTGGTCGTATAGTTATTGGATCCCGTCACCGTGAAGGCTAGGGAGCCGCCGTCATAGCTGCTGCACACGGCGGCGGAATACCCCGCATCGGTAGCGGGGTAGCTGGTGACTTTGGGCATGGTGTAGTAGTGGCCTTGGTCATAGACCAGGAAGGTGGGCTCATAGGAGGCTTCCGGCTGCCCAGGGTCTGCGGCAGTGGAGCGTTGATACTCAAAAAATAATTGCCCCAGATCATTCATGCCGATGAGTTTGGGCAGGGATGGATGCTCCAGGGTGTCATCGTAGTTACGCGGCATTTGTTGCGCCCCAGTGAGTTGGTCCAGCCAGAGAACGACGTAGGAAGACTCCGGGGATTTGGGATAGGTAAAGTGAGGATCATTGGCGATGGCTTCCAGCGCATCCGCCACGCCGTCCTTATCCAGATCTTCCCCTGCGGGCAGCCCACTGCCTGCGGCCCCCATGCCCCCGCCCGCCGTGCTGGGTGCGGCAGACATGGCTTGTTTATCCCCTAAGGGCACGTTGGTCACCGGGTCCGGCGTGTCCACCTTGGCCGCGCGCGGATCATTGCTATCCAGAAAGGGATTATAGCCATTGGCGAGTTCAAACCAATCGTAGAGGCCATTGCCATTGGCATCTATTTGATGGCAGGTGACGCGGTAGAAGGCGCGGGCATTGGCCACGGGGTTGATCGGCGTGGTGGGCTCCGCCACCGGAGTGGCCTCCCGGGTGAAGGCGGCTATAATCTCTGCGGAATGAGCGAGGAGAAAACCTTGATGCTCCCACTCGGCCGGGGTGGGCGCACTCGAAAGCCGGATCAGATCAAAGTCCGCAGCGGTGTAAGGCACCCGCGTCATCAGACAGCTATAGTGGGCCGTGGCATCCTCCAAATCCAGGCAGACTAGGTCGGCACTACCCATCCCCGTGGCGGTTCTTTTTGGCAGGGTAAAGGAAGCCTCAAGGGCCCAACTATCCACATTCTGCGGATTCCCAAACTGGAGGATGAGGCGGTAATCCCCCTCTACATCCACATAGCAGAAGTGAAGGTTATTTAAATGTACGGTGGGCTTGGAGGGCGGGGAGTTACTGCCGACTACCGGGGCGGCAGACACTGGCGGGTCGAGCAGGTAGAACTCATGCGCAGAGCCATCACCATAGGATAGCCCCCCTTGGAGGGGCGTGAAATTATGCGCATCCGTGCTCTGCTCCACCACAAAATACATCCCCGCATAAGTTGGGAAAGACAGCCACGTAGAGCCATCCTCATGGCGGGAGAAGGTGGCCTTGAATTCATTAGCAGTGGCCGCAGCCATGAGGTGGCTAAACCAAAGCAGACCCAGCAGGAGGCCACGGCGTAAATGAATGAGCCGCGCGGGCAGGGCGGCAGTGGCGGGTGGGGGAGGGGAGGGGGCTAAAGGCATGGGCGGAGCATAACTAATTTCCCTGCGGTGGCGAGAAATAGTTTCTTTTCCGCTGAGAAAGGACTTGAGGGGGGCGGGGAAAGGGGGCATGGGAGGGGCGTTCTGAGTGGTTTTCCTACCGTCTTTT
>JAYVOP010000080.1:0-29676 GCA_043757865.1 Verrucomicrobiales bacterium
TGGCGTGGACTTGGGCTAGATCGGATTAAAGTTTTGGGCACAAATTAGCATGACCAACGATCAAGAGAACCTCCTCTCCCTAGGAATCATCACAGCCGCCGCTGCGGCGGCCTAGGCTTGACTTTTCAAGGACGAATCAAGCAGGAGGGAAGACAAGCCGCATGAGCAGCAAGCCAAAAACCGGAGGGGCATTGCCCGCAGTTTTTGTTGGTTCCTCCACTCCACTCCGGTTCCGCTTGCGGCTAGGCCGCTGCGCTCCAGAACCAACCACAACGGGGCCAGCCCTTGCAAAGCCCAACACTCAAAGATAACCCATCACCACCCAAAGCCGTGAGCACCAGAGCTTAATTTCAAGCAATGCTGGCCGAACAACGGGGGCCACCTCAGAGGTTAAAGTTTGGCTGGGGTCAGTCCAGATTTTGCCGCGCGGCGGCGGTGGCACGAGATCAAGCCCAGCGGGCTGGTCCACATTTTGGCTAGCGGCCCCCCCCGATTTTAGATCGAAACGAGTTTGAACCTTTTTCTAGTCAAGCAGTCGAATTGTGTCTATGCTGGCCGACTTCTCGCCTCCTAACTACTTTACTGCTGACCCCTTCTATTCTATGAAACGCCTGTTCTTGCCTCTCGCCCTGCTCACCTTTGCCGCCATGGAACGTGGTTCGGCGGTGGAGGAAAAGGATGTTGTTGGACCCACCGTGACGATCACGAATCCGGCCCTTGGAGCCATCATTAAGAACGAGAAAATCGTCGTTTCCGGCACGGTCACAGATAACAAGCAAGATCCCTCTGCCGTGGCTGTGACCGTGCCCGTCACGCCAGTAAACACTGTCACCCTAGCAGGAGTCAAGGCCGTGCAGTATCGCTTTAATGGCTCAAAAATTTGGCATAATGCCATCCTCATTCCCGGTGCCACGAGCACCGCTGCCAGCACTTATGCGTTCACCTTCCGGTTAAAGAAAGGTTCTACCAAATCCGTCTCCATCCGGGGCCAGGATAACAATAAGAACGAGGGTGACATCACCACCATCAAGGTGAAACGCCGCAGTTATTAGGTTGCCAGAAGGCTACTAAAGCATTCGCCATGCCCTCTGAATCTCGTTTTAGTCAGACGGCCACCTTGATCGGAGCCTCGGCACTCGGCATCATTGCCATGGTGGTGGTGCCTCGGCACTGCCATCAGGACACGGCTAGCCAGTCTGATTTGATGGTAGCTCCAGCCCCAGATGCGATTGGCTCTCGGCCTAGCAATGCCGCCATGAGGGCTCCGCACGTGGCGGGGGTGAAGGCGAAATCTAAGGCCGATACCGCTCAGTTTCTGGCTCAAGCCAATGAGCTACTGAAGCGCCCGCTAGAGGCCATGAGCGATCAGCTAGATGAACTGATGACGCAGTGGGCCAGCAGCGATCCGGTGGCGGCTAGTGCTTGGGTAAAGCAGCTCACGCCAGGAGACATCCGCGAGGCGGCGGCCATTTCCCTGTGCCAAACGTGGACGGGGGAAAATCCCGCTGCGGCGGCAGCGTGGGCCAAAGAAAATTTAGATAAAGGGATGCTGCAAGGAGCCTTGGGGGCGGTAAGCAGCGTGTGGGCACAGACGGATCCCACCGCTGCCGCCGCTTGGATCGCAGGCCTAGCGGAACCCACGGATCGCACCGTGGGGGAGCTAGCGCTAGCCCAAGCCTGGGCGGAGCAGAACCCCGCTGCGGCGGCCGCGTGGGCGGAAACCTTATCTCCAGAGAGCCGCGCTAACGTGGTGTCCAGCTTAGTGACGGGCATGGCGGCATCTGATCCTGCGGCGGCGGCGGCATGGCTGCAAGGAGCCACCACGGATGATCCCAAGCTGCCCGTGGAGAACGTGGCCATCGTCGTTTCCTCCTGGGTGGATAGTGATGCTGGGGCGGTTTCCCGGTGGTTGAATGCGCTGCCAGCGGGAGCTTTCTATGAAGCCGCCGCCACCGCCTTTTCCCAAGCCGCCGCTGAGAAATCTCCAGCAGATGCGATCCTCTGGGCGCGCTCCCTAGCCAAACCAGAAAACCGTGAGCAAGCCGTGATCTACGCCATGGAACTGTGGATCGAGAAAGACCGCCATGGCTTCGTGGATGCGCTGCCCGCACAGTTAGAAGCCACCACTGACCCCGCTCTGCGCAAAGCCATCTACGATATGCTCTACCGTAAAGATCCCGGCTTCAAAGAATCCCTGCTGAACTTAGCGGAAGAGCCCGCAGGGCGGTAGGTGAAAGGGGGCTCTTCACCAGTGGAGGCTACTGCCGGATTGCCTTGGCTAACACGCGGGAGATCATCGGAAAAAATTGTTTCTTCCGGCTCACCACGCCGGGCATGGCGTAGGTGCCATCGGGATTAGCGGGGTAGTCAATGTGCTCCTGGATGGCGGGATCACCAGCAGTGAGGAGCACGCTGTGGTGCTGCGCAATGTCCGTGACGATGAGACAGGCGAAGTCCAGCTCCTTCTCCCGACAGAGCGCAGCTAACTGGGTGCGCAGCTCGGCTAGGCGCGCTGGGAGGGCTTCCAAGCCTAACTCCTCGATCTGGCTGATGCTGATCTTCCACTCATGCTCGCTGAATTCTTTGCGGTCCGTGTTGAGGATGAGTTCCGCCGTGGCCGCGTGCAGCAAGGAGCCTGCGGCAAAGAAATCAGTGGCAAATTTATCCACGTCGATCCCCGCCACCCCACTCAGCCACCAGAGCATTTCCCGGTCCATGGTGCTTGTCGTGGGACCGGTGAGTTTGAGCGTGTCAGAAATGATGCCTGCCGCTAGGCAGAGCGCAGTCGGCTGCGTGGGCGTCTGGCCCTGCATGGTGTAGAGCCGGGCCACGATGGTGCTGGTGCTGCCGACCACTTCATTGATGAAACGGATCGGCTCGCGCGTAACTAAATTTCCGCTGAGGCGGTGGTGATCGATCACCTCTAGGATCGTGCCCTCGCTGGCTCCGGGGACCGCTTGGGAGAATTCATTGTGATCTACTAACACCAACCGTTGGCGCGGCGGATCCAGCAAATCTGATTTGGCAAAGACGCCGATCAGTTTTCCGCTTTCCTCTGCCACCACGGGAAAGAGCGCCTGCGTGGTGTTATGCAACTGCGGGAAAATGCTAGCCACGAGCGTCTTGGAGCCAAATTTCAGAAAGTCCTTCTGCACCGCGTCCGCAATGCGCCTAGAGCAGCGGATCAACTGCACGGTGCTAGCCGTATCATGCGCACAGGAAATGACGCTGGTGCCTTGGCGCTGCGCAGTGGCTAGTAACTCCGCGCTCAGATGCGCCCCGCCGGTCAGGATGAGCGCGCGCACACGGCTCTCCAGCGCCAGCGCATGGATCTCTGGGCGGTCTCCCACGATAACCGCTAGCCGATCCGCCGGGAACTCATGCAGACGATCATCCACGGTCTGCGGGCTGCTGGCACTCACCGTTAGGATGAACTCCTGTTCCTGATCCAGATCCCGCCCCGCATCCACCACGCCTTCCAGCGTGCGGGCAATATTGCTGAGGCTGGTGCGCACGCGGCGGGCGTGGGCCTTGCTGTCCAGGCTGTGCAGCAGGAGATTCAGCAGTTCCTGCACGGAGGCTAGACCCACGATGCAGTCGTGCTCATCCACGATGGGGATCACGCGCACGTTCACCTTCACCATGCGTTGATAGACATCCAGAAAGGATTCGTCTTCCCGCGCCTTCACCACATCCGCGCGGCACACGCCACCCGCCGTGGGACGGATGTCCATGACCAGCTTCGGGGGCTCGACTCCGGCTCTTTCCAACACCCATTTCGTGCGCGGATTCAGCCCCCCACAGCACGCCGCCACAGCATCCGGGTAGCGCGTGCGACGCAGCAATTCCGCATAGCCAATGGCGGAACAGATGGCGTCCGTATCAGGATTTTTGTGACCGATGACATAGACTGGCTGACGGCCAGCGCCAGTCTCGTTGTAGGCAGGATGAACCATGGTGGGGGGAAATTGGTGGATGAAAAGGCGTAAGCTGTGGGGAAAGACCGCATTTGCAAGACCGAAAGGCGCTCCACCCTGTCGCGCCAGTGCTTCCGGGGCGGGCCTCCGTAGTCGGACGCCTGCGCCTACTCGTTCAATCAGTTGACGCCTGACCGAGCGCAGCGGGATGCTCCGCGCCATGAAACTTTTCCTCCTCCTGCCTTGCCTAACGCTCAGCACGCTAGCCGCTGATCTCTATTTCCCACCTCCAGACACTGCTGGAGGCTGGAGGGAGGCTGCCGCCACGCAGCCGATGCGCGATCTCGCAGGCGTGGATCTAGGGAAATTAGAACCCGCTGCGGAGATCACCCAACGCTCAACCGCGCATGGCGGATTGCTGGTCCTCCGACGGGGCTACCTCTGCCTAGAGCGTTACTTCGGGCGTGCTAGTAGAAATGCCAATCCTGACATGGCTAGCACCGGCAAGGCCTTTTGCAGCATTGCTTGTGGCATCATGTTGCACGAGTTCGAGGCCAAAATTCCGCACGGCCTGGACACCAAAGTATTCACCGATGCCTACCTGCCCATGGCCTTGCCACTCAAAGATCCGCGCCAAGCCGACATCACGTTAGGCCAACTCCTTTGTATGACCGCAGGCTGCTGGGGCGAGGGCGGAAACCCTAGCGGCTATGTCCAAGGCCAAGCCCCGCAGCAGCTCAAAGCCGTGCCGGGGCAGAACATCCGGGATCTGGATGCTTCCTCGCTCAATGTCCCGCTGTGGTGTGATCCGGGTGCGGGTTATTCGTATGCTTCGCCCTCGCCACACATTGCTAGTATCGTGCTCCGGCAAGTCACGGGCATGGAGTTGAAAGACTTCATCGCAGAGCGTCTGGCCAAGCCCCAAGGCTGGGGCGCGTGGGACTATTGCCTGCACCGGGGAGACTTTGTGATGCCTCATGCCAATGGTGCGGGCAGCACTGCGCTGCATGCCACGGACGTATTGCGCTTTGGTTATTGCCTAGCGCATGAGGGGCAATGGGACACGCACCAACTGGTGCCCGCAGACTACATTTTAAAGTGCCACACGCCCTCGCCTTACAATCCCCACACCCCCTTCAGCCTCCAGTGGGAGCACAACGCAGATGGCCATGTGGCCGGGGCTCCACGGGATGCTTTTTGGAAATCGGGCGCGGGCGGTTTCTGCCTCTATGTGGTGCCCTCACTAGATCTCGTGATCTATAAATTAGGCGGCAACACGGGCCAGTATGATCCTACCCTAACCCGCATCCCCCAGCCCGAGGCGAAGCTGGATAGGGATGCCTGGCAGCCCATGCCGGGCAACTCCTTTCACGAGGGCTCACTGGGCGGCTCGGCACTGTGGCGCGTGCTGGAAATGGTCTGCGCGGCGGTGCGCATTGATTAGCCGCTAGCGTATGCGTGCATTTTCTCAATGGGTTCTACTGCTCGTGCTGCTCCTGCCCGCTGGCGCGGCAGATCTCACGCCGCTGCGCTATCATCACCCGGGTCTCACAGTGGATTTAGGCGTGGGCCTGTGGGCGTGGCCCATTCCGTGGGATGTAGATGGTGATGGCGACTATGACTTGCTCGTCTCTTGCCCCGACAAGCCCTCCAATGGCGTTTATTTCTTTGAGAACATCACGGGCTCCACGGCGGCTCATAAACTCCCCATCTTCAAAGCTGCCGTGCGCCTCAGCGCCACCGTGCCTTACATCATGCCCAGCTACGTGCAGGGGGCGCTGCGTGTGCTCTCGCCCGGCCAAGAGTATCTGCATTTCCCCCGCACAGGCATCACGGAAAAGCAGCCCGTGCCCGTGCCACGTCATTTTTATAAGCCCATCGGCTTGCAGAAACAAGGCGTGCGCCATGAGCAATGGCGCTATGCCGACTACGATGGCGATGCCCGCCCAGACTTGATTGTAGGCCTCGAGGACTGGAGCGATTACGGCTGGGATAATGCTTACGATGCCACTGGCCACTGGCTGCACGGGCCCCTCCATGGCTTCGTTTTTGTGCAGCGGAATCTGGGGGATGACCACTATGCGGAGCCATTTCAAATCATGGCAGGCGAGCAACCGCTGGACACCTTCGGCTGCCCCTCCCCTAATTTCGTGAACTTCGATGATGACGATGACCTGGACTTGCTCTGTGGCGAATTTCTCGATGGCTTCACCTACTATGAAAACGAGGGCACCAGTTCCGAGCCTCGCTACGGCAAGGCGCAGCGCGTGCTGGATGCCAGCGGCAAGGCGGTGCGCATGGATCTGGAAATGAGCGTGCCGGTGGCGTTTGATTGGGATCAAGATGGCGATGCGGACCTCATCGTGGGAGATGAAGATGGCCGCGTGGCCTTCGTGGAAAACCTGGGCCGCGTGCCCACTGGTCATGCGCCCGTCTTTGCCCAGCCAGTCTATTTCTCACAGGAGGCGGACATGCTGAAATGTGGTGCCCTCGCCACGCCCGTAACGGTGGATTGGGATGGCGATGGGGATCAAGACATCGTGAGTGGCAACACGGCGGGCTACTTGATGCTCTTTGAAAATCAGAGCGGCCCGAACGTGGCTGAACCCCAATGGGCAGCCCCGCAGCGGCTGTTGGTAAATGGGGAGCCCTTCCGCATCCAGGCTGGTCCTAACGGTAGCATCCAAGGCCCCGCCGAGGCAAAATGGGGCTACACCACGCTCAGTGCGGCGGACTGGAATGGCGATGGCCGCCCGGACTTGATCGTCAATAGCATCTTGGGCGAGGTGGTGTGGCTTCAACATTTATCCACTGGCCTAGCCGCTCCGCAGCCGCTCACCGTGGCGTGGGTTGGAGCCGCGCCCGCGCTGGCTTGGGGCTGGCGGCAGCCGCAGGGGAACGCGCTCCTAACGCAGTGGCGCACCACGCCGTTAGTGGCGGATTTCAATCACGATGGGCGACTCGATCTCGCCATGTTAGACACGGAAGGCTACCTCGCTTTCTTTGAACGAAACGCTACCGCCGAGCCCATGCTCAAGGCCCCGCGTCGAGCCTTTCTCAATGCCCAGGGCCAGCCACTGCGGCTGAACGAGAAGACCGCCGGGGCCAGCGGACGACGCAAACTTTGCGTCACGGATTGGAATCAGGACGAGAAATTTGACCTCCTTTTAAATAGCGCCAATGCCGAGGTGTTATTGCAAACGAGCGCCACCGCAGACACCTGGACATTTACCTCCACAGGCAACGTGGCCCAGCAGAACATCGAGGGACACGACGTGAGTCCGACCACGTGCGACTTCGATGGCGATGGCACGCCGGACTTCCTCGGCGGGGCGGAAGATGGCCGACTCTATTTCTTAAAGCATCCGCCTGCACCCGCCGCAGCAGGAGTTCAGCTACCCTGCCATCATCCGGACTAGTGATGGGTTGGTTCACGCCACATACATTTGGAAGCGGAAGCTCGTAGAACACGTCGTGCTTGATCCAGCCGTTGAGAACTCTGGCTCATTGCCCGCACTCCCCAAGTATCGTTTCCTGTTAGTGATCTCATAACCGCTTGTGCATCAGCACGTGGGGCAGGCCGATTTCGGTGAATGGCTCCCCGCTGACCACATAGCCCAGCTTCCCATAGAAGCCCTGCACAGACTGGCGCGCGTGGACCTGCACCGCCACCACTGCGCCCTCTAGCTTTAACAGCATTTCCGCAAACTCGATCATCGAACGCCCCCGGCCTTGGCCCGCATACTCTGGGTCCACGGCCACTTGGCGCATCTTCACCACGCCCGGGCTTACGGTCACAAAGCTAACGCAGGCCAGCAGTGGGCCTCCGAGTTCCCAGCAGCCGAAGTGCTGTTGCGGTGCTCCCTCACGCAGACATTCTTCCACGGTAAGCGTTAGCCCTAACGGCTCCCGCAGCACCCGCTGGCGCAGCACCACGGCTTGCCAATATTGCTCGCTGAGGTGAGGCATCCTGCCTGTAGAGTGACCAGAGAGGGCTTTCATAAACGTGCTAGACTAGCTGGTTTTCCCAGCGGCCATCATTTCCGCTAGACCTTCTTTCAAGCTGCTCACGGGCACAAAGCCGCTGGCCCAGAGTGCGTCCACCGCCGCCCGGCTATGCCGCACATCTCCCGCCCGGGCCGGGCCGTGGGTAATCCTGGTTCCCGGCCCGGCTTGCGCGACGATGAACTCGGCTATCGATTTCAAGGTCACGGAACCGCCATAGCCTGCATTATAAACGCCAGTAATCTCATCATTTAAAGTCACATGGAGAATCGCGGCCACGATGTCTTTTACATAGATAAAATCCCGCGTCTGTTCGCCATCCCCATGGATGATGATCGGCTCGCCCTTGAGGGCTTTAGCCATGAAGATGGCCACTGCTGCGGCATACGGCCCCTGGGGATCTTGCCGGGGGCCGAAGACATTGAAGAACCGCAGGCAGGCGGTGCGGACGCGGCCTTCGTCATGGAAAAAGCGGCAGTAATGCTCCCCCAATAGCTTAGTAAAGGCATACGGACTCTTGGGCTCGGGGAGCATCGTTTCTACTTTAGGCACCGTTGGATTATCACCATAGACGGCGGCACTACTGGCAAAGAAAACTTTCTTTACGCCAGCGGCAGTAGCGGCTTCCAGCACATTGAGCAGGCCGAATCCGTTGATCTCCTCACACGCGCGCGGCTGGGCCACACTTTCTGGCACGCTGACCATGGCAGCTAGATGGAAGACGTAATCCACGCCCTCCATCACCGTTGCCACCTGGGCCTGATCTAATACGGAACCTTCATGGAATTCTACTTCCAGCCCATCCAGATTATGGCGGAAGCCAGTGCGGAGATTATCCAGCACGCGGATGGTGCCGCGCCCTTGTAGAGCGGTGACTAAATGGCTGCCGATGAAGCCGGAGCCGCCAGTAATAAGATAGGTCATAGGGAGAAAGGGAAGAGTTAGGGTTGAACGAGCCGCTGGGCGGCCTCCACCGCTCCAAGCAGGGCCGTTTCTTGAGATTCGATGGATTCCACTAACCGCGCCTGCACGCGGAAGCGATCCAGGTTATGGGCCGTCCGCGTGGTCTTGAAATAGTGATCTCCATTGAGGTAATCTGTCAGGAAACGGATGCCCGTTTCCAGGGTGATGAGTTTGCCGGAAAATGGGAGATACTCCATTTCCTTAGCCGTTAGGAAACTGCCAGCCCCGCGCAGGTATCCACGCACTAGGGCCTCGAACATGAACCGCCGCATCCTCACTTGGTCAAGCTCTAGGGAATCCTCGGCGGTGGAAATGGTGGTGGCTCGTACCAGATCTCCGAAATCATAGAGCACCAGCCCCGGCATCACGGTATCCAGATCCATGACGCAGATGGCCTCGCCCGTGGCCTCGTCGATCATCACATTATTGATCTTCGTATCATTGTGAGTGATGCGCTCTGGCAACTCGCCCGTGGCTTGTAAATTCAGCAAAACATCCACCACTGACTCGCGCTCCCGCACCCAATCTAATTCCGCTGCCACGGAGCGCACGCGGCCCGCAGCATCATCATCCACGGCCTGCATCAGGGCTTGGTAGCGGCTGCGGGTATGGTGGAAATTTGGGATCGTATCGGCTAGGCGCGGGCCTTTGAGATCCACCAGCAGGCGTTGGAATTCGCCAAACGCGCGGGCTGCTTCCTCCGCTAGGGCGGGGCTTTCGACGTGGTTATGGGCGATGGCTCTTTCTATATAAACATAGACGCGCCAGGTGTTTCCCTGCGGATCTTTATGCCATAGTTTCCCGCTCCGGGTGGGCACTAGCGTCAGGACGCGTCGCGCGATCTCGGGCTCGCCTCGGCTGGCTAACTGCGCGGAAATGTGCTGGGTGACGCGGACGATGTTATCCATCACCAGTTCTGGGTGCTGGAAAACGTGGTGATTAATGCGTTGCATGACATACCGCACGGGCACCCCGCCTTGGCTATAGCGCAGCTCGAAGGTGTCATTGATTAAGCCCTGGCCGCAGGGAGCATAGTCCAACAGATCTCCCGGCAGCGCGAATTGGGCTGCGATGGTGGGGAGATGATACGTGGCGGTCTGGGACATGTGAGGAAGATATTTTTTGCAAAGAGCGCCCTCTGTAAACGCAATCTGCGGGCTCGTAAACCCTGAATCCGAGGCCTCTCCGGCACAGCGGACGGTTAGTGCGCGATCCAGATTTGTCCTTTCCTTTCTGGATTTCATTGATAAGCATCCCGCCATGCCCAGCGTCCCTATCACTATGCCCCAACTGGGCGAATCTATTGCCGAAGCCACCATCATGCGTCTTGAGTTTGCCGTGGGAGACCACGTGCCTGCGGATGCGGAGGTGATGGAGGTGGAAACGCAGAAGGCCGTGATGACAGTAACGACGCCCTGTGCCGGGCAACTGACGGCGTGGGATTGCCAGATCGGCCAGAGTTATGTGGTGGGCGCGGTGTTAGGGTATTTGGAAGTCACGGCGGAGGATGCGCACCGGGCCGGGATCAAGTTAGCCGAGAGTCCGCCTGCGCCCGCTCCCGAGGCTGCCGCTGCCGATGCCGCAGGCTCCCATTTTGCAGTGGATGTGGCCCAGGCGCTGAATGAATCCCGCCGCGTGGAGCCCACCCTCAGCGGGCTGCCAGTGCCGGTGAATGCCACGGGTGCCAGCTATATTTCCCCCCGGATGCGGGCGCGGATGATGGAGTTAGGATTGAATGCTAGCGACCTCGCTGGAGTGCCCGGCAGTGGCTCCGGCGGGCGGGTGACGGTGGAAGATTTTGAGGCCTTTATCCGCAAGCTGGATGAGCATCGCATGACGCCTGCTAGCCCCATGCGCATTGCGGTGGCAGACAGCATGAGGCGCAGTTGGGCGAGGCCCCTAGCCACGGTCGGTAGTCCGGTGGCATTGGATAAAATGTTGGCGCATCGTAAGAGCCACGCGGAGCCCCGGCCCGGCCCGGCCTTATATGTGATCCGCGCGCTGGCCCTAGCCCTAGCGGAAAATACCGGCGTGGCGGGGCGGCTGGTGGGGGACAAGATCATCCACCCCAAGGCGATTGATATTGGCTTTGCGGTGGAGGTCGATGATGGCGTGCTAGTCCCCGTGATTAAAGATGTGGAGCAGCGGCCCCTGCGGGAAATGATCGTTTACTATAATGACTTGGTGGCGCGCGCCCGCACCCGCAAGCTCCCGCCGGAGGCGCGCGGCCAAGGCATCGCCACGGTGACGAACTTTGGCACCTTCGGCATCGTCTGGGCCACGCCCATTCCGCTGCCAGAGCAGAACCTCGTGCTAGGGTTAGGCGCGGGCCGGAAGCAGCCCGTGTGGGATGAGGCCAGCAAACAATTTCTCCCCGTGGTGGAAGCAGAGCTGACGCTGAGTTTTGACCATCGCGTGCTGGATGGCGGTGCGGCGGGCCGCCTGTTAGGCAGAATTTCCGAATTGCTCCAAACGCCTGAGGCGCTATGAATCAACCGCCTCCACCTGTGGAGGCGGCCTTGGCGGATGATGGGTTCCCTTTCCTACCCCTGAGACTAATCGTAAGCCCGTCCGTCTTTGCCTTCATACCAGTGGACGAAGGAACGATTCACAATTTCATAGCCGCCCTGCGTTGGATAATCGCCCGTGAAATACCAATCACCATGGTTTGGGGCGATGGATTCGTGCAGCTCTTTGGTGGTCTGATAGATAACTTCTAGCTCGCCCTTCCATGCGGCATCAGGAAAGATCATCTGACTGATTTTCTTGCTGATTTCCACATCTGTGAACGGCTCGTAGAGATCTTTCACACAGTTCCGGCGTTGGTCCGGCGGCTGTTCTAACTCCACCTTACAGCGACTGTAAACGGATTCGATGAGCCCCGCCCGCCCCGTCTCCCGCAGCAGCGCGATCGTGGCGGCAAAGGCGATGAATTTCCCGATCTCCGCCATATCGATCCCATAACAGTCAGGGTAGCGAATCTGCGGAGCGGTGCTGGCGACCACGATCTTGCGGGGATTCGTGTGGGTTAGCATTTTCAAGATGCTCTGTTTCAGCGTAGTGCCCCGCACGATGGAGTCATCAATGACTACCAGCGCATCCTCTGGGCGCACCTCGCCATAGGTCACGTCATAGACGTGCGAGGCCATCTGGAGGCGGTTTTGTTCCTGGGAAATAAACGTCCGCAACTTGATGTCCTTATGCGCGATCTTTTCCCCCCGGGGCCAGTTCCGCAGGATCAGATCATCAATCATTTCCTCCGTTAGAGTGCCCGCTTTCGACGCGGTTACTAACGCCTGCTTCACCTCCATGCGCCGGTGCAGTCGCAGGCCGTCCATCATGCCCATGTAGGCTACTTCTGCCGTGTTAGGAATGAAGCTGAAGACCGCCCGGTGGAGGTCATTGCCGATGGCGGAAATGATCTGCGGGACCAACGCGGCCCCCAGGTTTTTCCGCTCCTGATAGATCACCGGATCATTGCCTCGGCTGAAATAAATGCGCTCAAAGCTACAATGACTGGGCGGCACGGGCTCGCAGTAGCGCTCCGTTTTATAAGTGCCATCCGCCTTGATCGTGGTGACCGTGCCGGGCTCCACCTCCACCACATTTTCCTGGGCCGCATTGAAGACCGTCATCAACGGCACCCGCTCGGAGGCAAAGGCGATGAACTCATCATCGATGTATTTAAAACAAGGCCGGATGCCGCGTGGATCGCGCAGCACGAAGCCATCTCCATTTCCCACCATACCGCAGATGGTGTAGCCGCCGTCCCAATGTTGCGCGCTATCTTGGATGGCTTTGGTGATGTCTAGCCGCTCTCCTATGAGCTGCGGGCTCCTGGCCCCAGGGCTGCCCTGGTCGCGCAGCTCTCGGTAAATATCGGTGTGTTGTTCGTCGAGATGATAGCCGATTTCCTCTAGCACCGTCTGCGTGTCCGTGCCGAAAATGGGGTGCTGTCCGCGGTCGATCATGAGCTGATTCAGATGGCGGATGTTCGTCATGTTGAAGTTACCTAACACCATGAGATTTCGCGTCGGCCAGTTACTCCGGCGGTAGTAAGGATGGCAAGAGCTAGTGGCAAACTCCCCGCTGGTGCCATAGCGCAGGTGGCCCATGAGCAACTCCCCACCGAAATCGAAATGCGCCTTCACAGTCTCCACGTTATTGATGTCGATGCGGCCTTTGCGCACTGCGCTATCGAACGCCACCTGCTGGCCCTTGAAGACTTGGCCCAGCGACTCGCTGCGCGCACTGCGCGCCCGGAACATGTAAGGCTGGCCCAGCGGCATCCCCAGCTTTGTGCAGCCGATCCCCACGCCGTCCTGCCCACGGTTATGCTGCTTTTCCATGAGCAGGAAGAGCTTGTGGAAACCATAGAGACTGGTGCCGTATTTTTCCAGGTAATACTCCAGCGGCTTGCGCAGCCGGATAAAGGCTACACCACACTCATGCTTGAGGAAATCGCTCATCGGGTCGGGGACAATGGTTGGGGGAGGAGACCAACCGAGCGGTTGGGTGCGCATCCTGAAAGGGATTGCCGAGCGTGGCAAATGGATTTCTAGAAAGGTGTGGAGCGTAAGCTCTGCTTGAGCGTGCATTTCAACATAAATCTCCTTTACGAATGCGCCCCTACCCGCTACCAAACGCCACCCAGCAAACAACGGAAGGATGGCTGAGCCCGGTTTAAGGCACTCGACTCGAAATCGAACGTGGGGTAAAACTCACCGTGGGTTCGAATCCCACTCCTTCCGCCAATTCCTCCAGCCCTTACAAATCAAGGGTTTATGCCATCAGCGAAAACTGGTTTGCAAAAATGTGCCAACGCAGGTGACCACAGGTCTTTCCGCTTACTAACCACAAGATCCTCGCATCTCCAAAAAACGCGCCTGCATCTCGTCACGATTTTTCATGGAGATACACCCGCAGGCTCTCCAGCAAAATTAACGGAACTCCATGCTTCTGGCCGTCATTTTTGAGATTCTTGCTGGCCACGAGTGGGCGGAACTAGAGGCATTGGACTGCAAAGCCCAGGCCACGCTACACCCCGGCCAACTCCATCGCCTCTGCCGCCCGCAGCTTGGCTTCAGCAGCTTCTGCCGCAGCCGCGTTGGCGGCGTCTAGGGTGGCGGCATCGGCTTCCGCTTTGGATTTTTCGGCGGCGGTTAGTTTCATGCCGACGGGTTTGCTGACTCCGAATTCTTCCATGGTCACGCCGTAGAGTACATCCGCTCTGCGCATGGTGTTCTTGTTATGCGTGACGATCACGAACT
Source organism: Verrucomicrobiales bacterium (assembly GCA_043757865.1). GTDB lineage: Bacteria > Verrucomicrobiota > Verrucomicrobiia > Verrucomicrobiales > V1-33 > JAGNEJ01. Next base: position 14,156 of record JAYVOP010000080.1, read on the forward strand.
GGCTTTTGGCGATAAATTTATCCAACATTTTCACGAAGCGATTCACGTTAGACTCGTCCAGCGGGGCGTCCAGTTCATCAAGGATACAGAAGGGGCTGGGCTTGACCATGTAGATGCTGAAGAGCAGCGCCACGGCGGTCATGGAGCGTTCTCCGCCGCTGAGCAGAGTGATGCTCTGGGGCTTTTTCCCAGGGGGTTTGGCGATGATTTCTACGCCAGTTTCTAGTGGGTCTTCTTCGCTGATGAGCACCAGATCCGCAGTGGCGGTGGGGCCGAAGAGTTCTTTGAAAATGCTGCGGAAATTATCCCGCACCAAGTAGAATGTCTCCACGAAACGTCGCTTCGATTCCACGTTGATGCGCTGGATAATGTCCAGGAGTTCCACCTTGGCTCCGCTGAGATCGTCGTATTCTTTTTGCAAGAAATTGAAGCGTTCTTCTAACTCTTCGAACTCTTGGATAGCGTCCAGATTCACGGGGCCCATGCCGTCCAGACGTTGCTTGAGTTCCACGACGATGCTCTCCACGAACTCCCAGTCTGGGCCTTCCTCGTAGATGGCTTGAGCCACGAAGGCTTCGTCTTCATCTACATTACTAGCAACTTCGTCGTCACTTTCATCGTCTGCCGCTGAGAGGGAAACGATGCGGATTTTCTTGACCTCCCCACCACGACCTTGCAGAGATTTCTGGTGGGAAATGGACGTTAGCAGCGCATGAACATCTTGCTCGAACACTTCTAGATTCAGGCGATAGCGCTCCTGGGCATACGTGGTCAAGCTTTCCATGCGCAGGCTTAGTTGCGTGACTCGCACTTCTTCCGTGCCACGTTGTTCGGCAATTTTACTAACCTGACGGCGAATCGCATTGAGCATAGTTTCGCTAGCGGCTAGTTGTTGAGCGCGTTCCGCGCGCTCGGCGGCCCGGGATTCTAGCACTTCGTTGAGTTGGGCAATCTGTTCTTGGGCTTCGTCGATGCCCCGCGTCATGTGGTCGGTTTCCTCCTCGGCGGCTTGCATCTTTTCCCGGAAACTTTCGACTTCCCGGCGGCGTTTACTCAAGGCTTCCTCTAGTTCGCGCAAGCGATTCTGCATCGGCTGACGCTGCTCCTGCAAGGCCTGACGCGTGCGCAGGTCCACGGCTACGGCGGTCTTTAGCTCGTTGAGTTGATCGCTGGCCAGTTGTTCATCCCGCCGTTTCACCTCCAGTTCCTCAGCCATGTCAGACGACGCCATGCGGCGTGCTTCCAGGTCTTCTTCCGCCCTAGCACGTCGGGCAGTGGCTTCGTCCACTTTGCGCATCAGGGACTCCTGGCGTTTGCCTAACTCGCCTAGCTCCCACTCCACAGACTCCACTTTGCTGGCAAACTGCGCGGTCTCGCGTTGCAGGAGCGAGTGCTGGCCTTGCAACGTAGATTCAGCCATCCGGCGGACTTGCAGCAGTTCTCGTTGTTCCTCGGCGGCGGTGCGGGCATCGCGTTGGCGTGCGAGGAGGGCATCCCGCTGGGCTTCGGTTTGTTCTAGTTGTTGTTGTAAATGAGCCACCTCAATTTCCAATCCGGCTAGTTCGGACTGGCGTTGGAGGATGCTACCAGAGCCTTCCTGGCCTGCTCCGCCACGGATGGTGCCTTCGGCGGAAATATATTCGCCATGTAAAGTAGCGAACGCGACATCGGCAAAATCATGTTTTAAGGCAATGGCCGTGGCCAGATCTGGCACGATGCAGACATTCGCCAGAAGCTGATGGATGGCTGGGCGCACGGCTTCCTGCACGCGGATACGATCTAACGCCCACGCGATGGCACCATGCGGCAGCGTCTGCATTTGGGTGGCGGCACCGCGTTGCAGCGAGTTCTGCGGCAGACAAACAACGGTGCCTAGTTTCTCGCTAGTCAACGTTTCAATAATGCTCTGCGCCAGGGCTGTGTCCTCAACGAGGATCGTCTGCAAATGCCCGCCCATGGCGGCTTCGATGGCGGGGATGCAAGTGGCATCCACCACTTCCAGATAGGTGCTCAGCAAGCCATGCGCACCTGACACGAACTCTTGCAGCTTGCCTTTCCCTTGTAAAACGGCCTGCGTGCCAGCCTCCAAGCCCTCACCACCACGGATGAGTTGACGCAGGACTTCTAGCTTGGATGAGCGCTCGCTGAAGGTCCGATGCTGATCCCGGATGTGCTTCTGCGCCACGTCTAGCTGGGCCTCCAACTCTTGGGACTGGCGCTCGCGTTGGGTCAGTTGCACTTGGAGTTCTTCCAATTCTTGCGTCAGTTCATCCACGCGGAATTTCACGCTCGCTTCTTCCTCTAACTTAGCATTGCGGTCGGCCTGCAGTTGATCTAGCTCCCGCTGGAGCTGCTCTTGGCGTTGCTGATCGGTGCTCGATTGCACGCGATGGCTGCCCATTTCCGCCTCGGCGGAAATGATCACGCCCTCGGCGGTGTGCATGGCCTGCCGCGCCTCCTGCAAGGCGCGCTCAATCTGCGCCCGCCCTTCGCGCAACTGCTGAGCAGTGCGATTTTGCTGCTCCATCTCCGCCTTACGCGCTTCCAGTTGGCCTTCCAGTGCAGTCAGTTCTTCGCCACTGCGCGCTAAGTCCGCCTCTTGTTCAAACAAGCGTTCTTGGCCCAGGGAAATTTCCATTTCGTTCTGTTCCGTCATTCCCTGCCACTCGCGAGTGCGTTCTCCGTTGGTTACGATGCGATGGTTAGCCCCTGCGATTTGCCCCTGATGTTGCTGGAGTTGCTGGCGCAGAGATCCCAGATAGGCCTCCATTTCACTCAGCTCCGTGCGGGCTTGAAGCAGGCCGTTTTCTTCCTTCTCCAGCTCGGCCTCCATATCGCCTGCGCGCAGCCTCAGACTGGCCACAGACGTGTCTAGCTCAGCCTTTTCCGTGGCCATCTCGGTGTATTTCTTAAAATGCAAATGCGTGTCTAACACGACGACATCCCGATGCAATTCCTGATAGCGTTTCGCCTTCCCCGCTTGCCGTTGAGCGCTGCCCATCTGACGTTTCATCTCCGTTAGGATGTCCGTCACCCGCAGCAGATTGGCTTCGGTGTATTCCAGCTTGCGCATGGCTTCCTTCTTCTCCGCCTTGGATTTCGTGATGCCTGCGGCTTCTTCAAAAACCTGCCGCCGATCCTCCGGCTTGGCACTCAGAAGCATGTCTATTTTCCCCTGCTCCATGATGCTATACATGTTCCGGCCCACGCCGGTGTCCATAAACAGCCGCGCAATATCCTTGGCCCGACACTGCGTATTATTCAGCTCATACTCGCCCTTCCCATCACGAAAAACGCGACGCCCGATACTCACCTCATTGTAGTCCACGCCCAGGGATTCCTCACAGTTATCAAACGTCAGCACCACCTCCGCCATGGCGTGGGGTCGACGTTTATCCGTGCCATTGAAAATAACGTCCGTCATTTCCCCGCCACGCAGCGCCTTAGCGGAAGTCTCCCCTAACACCCAGCGCACGGCATCCACCACGTTGGATTTTCCGCACCCATTCGGTCCCACGATGCCAGTGACACCTTGGTGGAAATCAATAACGGTCTTGTCGGCAAACGACTTAAAACCGTGAATCATGAGGGATTTGAGGCGCATGTGAATGGGTGACGGGAATGGGAGAGTAGGAAAGTGAGGTTCGGGGGCGGAAAGTCTTAGGATTATGGCCGAAGTTTCGATTTCGACAAGAATTATTCTTCCGTACCACAAGATATGGGGTGAAAAATTCCATTCACCACAAAATAGAGTGTTGTGGGATTGGCCGGATAATTAAGATGAGTAAAGTATTTTAAAAATATCAGAAAGCAGAGCAACGTCTTCTGATCCTTATTTTTCTGCTGATTACTGGTTCCGCGCAGCGGGCTGAACCACCTTCCTGCTGCTGCGCCATCTGAACGGCGGCTCTGCGCCAGCGGCTAGTAATTGATCTCGGCAAAGATTCCGCCGCCTAGCAAGACATCGCCATCATAGAAGGCGCAGATCTGGCCGGGGGCCAGGGCGCGCTGGGGCTCGTGGAATTCCACATGGTAGGCGTCATCTCCCAGTGGCTCCACGGTGCAGGCGGCGGCGGGGCTGCGGTAGCGGGGCATGGCACTGATGGTGCGGCTAGTGGTCAGCGGCTGATTCACGAACGTCACGTTCGTCACCCGGCAGCGCTGGGCATAGAGCAGTGGCGCACCGGGTTGTTCTAGCGTGACTACGAGTTCCTGAGTAGCCGAGCGCTTGGCCACGACGACGTAGGCGACTTTATAAATGGGCGAAGCCACGCCAAAGCCGCGTCGCTGGCCTAACGTGTAGAGGTGCAGGCCCTGGTGTTGGCCGAGCACCTTGCCAGTGGTATCCACGATGTTGCCCGGAGCATCGGGCACGAAAGCGCGGAGGAAGTCGCTCATTTTCACTTGGCCGATAAAGCAGATGCCTTGGCTGTCCTTCTTGGTGGCGGTGGCCAACTGATGGCGGGCGGCAATTTCCCGAACCTCTGGCTTCAAAAAAGGGCCGATGGGGAAGCAGGCGTGGGCCGCCTGGGCTTGTTGCAGTAGGGCTAGGAAATACGTCTGATCTTTGTTCGGGTCTGCGCCTTTGCAGAGGTCTGTGGTGCCGTCTGCGCGCAGCCGGGTTTGGGCGTAGTGGCCGGTGGCCACGGCACTGAAACCGTGCGCTTGGGCGTATTTGAGGAAGACGCCGAATTTGATCTCCCGATTGCACATCACGTCAGGATTCGGGGTGATGCCATTTTGATATCCGGCTAGTAAATATTCCACCACGCGCTCCCGGTAGTCCGTCATGAGATTGACGATGCGGAACTCAATCCCAAGGCGATCCGCCACTGCTCGGGCGTCCTCAATGTCTTGCTGCCACGGGCAATCACCAATAATGTTCTCCTCGTTGATCCAGTTCTTCATGTAAGCGCCCACCACATCGTGGCCTTGCTCCACGAGGAGGGCCGTGGCAGCACTGCTGTCCACGCCACCGGACATTGCAGACAGGATACGGGCCATTCAATCTTCTTTCCCCCCTAAGATTATTCCCCGCCTGCGCCCACCTTCAGATAACGATAATAGACTTCCATCATCAGCGTGCAGAGGCAGGTGCGGTAGATTTCCCCGTCTCCGCCCGCTCCAGCTGAAGTGGCGATTCCCTGAGAGCCAGTTTCCGGGTTGTAGTTGCCCTCTGGTTTTTGATTTTTCAAGAGAATGTCCCGGCATTGACCATTCCATTTCTCCCATGGCTTGCCACCCTTTTGGAAGAAAGCCTGAGTGTCGTAATACCAGCAGTAGAGGTTGGCGTTCTTCTTCCAGTCTAGCGGATCTTTGGTCATCTGATCCTCCAGGTAGTCAATACCTTTGTTAATTTTGCCGGCATTACCACCAATGGTTTGTAATCCTAATACACCGATACCCGTCATGGTCACCGTGCTGTAAGCACCAGGAAACTTCGCCCCCGCATGGCCGAAGCCACCGTCTGCTTGGCTGCGACTTTCTAAATAGTCTCCCGCTTTTTTCCAAGCCGATTGCAGCCCTTCAATCTTCAGATTGGTATGACGCGCGGCTTTGAGCGCCTGGAATTGCCAGCCAGTCACCGAGATGTCTTCACGTCCGCTCTTCACATAGCTGGCACTCTTCCCCTCATCATAGGACCAGTTGCCGTTGTCTTGTTGGCCTTGGACAATGATCTTCACGCCATCTTCAAAGACCTCCCGGAGGTTCGGAAGGGTTTTATTTCCTAACTTGGAAAAGGAATAGGTTTCCCCCATCGCATAGCAGGCAATGCCGTGCTCATAAACGCAGTGGACGTTCTTTCCAAGGTTGAGCGACAGGAAACCCTTCTGCTTCATTCCGAGGTCCGTTAGGAAGGTTATGCCAGAGGACACATTCTGGCCGTAGAAGGTGCTATCCGGGGTTTCACAGTGTCCATAGTAGGCCAGCAAGGCTAAGCCTGTCATGGCGCTCTTGTAAGTAGTGCCCCAAGACCCATCCGCATTTTGCTTGGTCTTCAACCAATCCAGCGCCTTCACCACCGCCCGCTCACAATCATCCGTGCCGCCGTTGTTGCGCATTTTTTCTGCGCGCTCTAACGGAGAACAACGGCTGCGCATGGTAGCGGGCAGGTTGCCCACGAAGCCGATGCCACTGCCCGCGCCCATGCCTTTGCCCATACCATCGCCCATGCCGCTGCCTTTGCCTTTACCGCGCAGGCCGTTCTCCCCGCCGCCCACGCCACCTGCGGTGGGCATCGCGAAGCCGGAGACACTGGCATCTGTGGTCATCGTTTGCACGTCTGGGAGGGTGACGGTGGAGGTGCTGACATTGGCTGCGATCCGGGACTTCGGCGTGTTCATGGTCACAGATTTGCGCTTGTTAGCCATCTTGGCTTGGGAGGCTTTCCCACCGCCGCCGCCGCCGGGCAGGAAGTCCACGGCCTCGTCCTTTTTCTTATCCACCACGAATTTAATCAGGAATAAGGCAATGAGGATAAAGAGGGCGTGGACGAGTAAACTCATGAAGAGTGAACCGCCGCCGATGCGCTTCCAGTATGGCTCCTTGGCACGGGCTGTGTAGGTGCCCACAGTCTCGCTCGCCTCCTCGAAGGCTGGCTCTTCAAAGCCTCCGAAGACCCCTGAAGGTTCATCGTGGGCATCATCGGGAAATTGATTAGGATCTTGGTTCATGGCGTTAGGGAATAGCTATAAGAGAGCAGGCAGATGTGCTAAGCTTAGGCGAAGAACGTCTGCGGGTGCAAGCCTCTTAGGGGGATTTTTTTAAAGGCTTAAACCCCGGCTTGGACCACGTGGGACTTCTGGAGCGTGAGTTGGCAGGCGGGGAAATGGTTCCGCAGTGCCATCAGGAGTCCTTGCTCTATCAATTCACCAAACGATTGGGCCGCAGCTTGCGCATCGGTTCCAGTGGGCACGCGGTAGCCTGTGAGGGAGAGTTTCCCAGCGGCTCGGAAGCCATCAATCGTTACCTGCCCGACGCCTGCGGTGGGCCACAGATGAAGGCAAGGACGGATAGTGAGCTGCGGGCCTGCGGGCTGGAGGACGGCGGTCGCACACAGATGGCTGAACTCCTCATGGCTTAGCGCCAGATCCGGTGCGGCGGGCTTATCCCCCTCTTGCGGTAGCAGTCCATAGATGGCCGCATTGGTGGGGGTGACGTGCCTCCGCATCATGGGAAAGAAGATCACGTCATCTATGTTTTCCTGCTCGGTAAAGATCATCGCCATGCGCTCCAGCCCGGGCCCGATCCCCGTGGTGGGCGGCATGCCGTGTTCTAAGGCTTCAATGAAATCGAAGTCTAAGGTGTGGAATTTTCCGCTGTCGGCTTCGGCATCGTTATAGCAGTTTTTCCAAGTGTTTAATAAATGCACGGGATCGTTTTGCTCAGACCAGTTATCCCCACATTCCATGCCGCCAATATAGATTTCAAAACGCTCCGCATAGCGCGCATCGTGAGCCATGGGTTTGGCTAACGGAGAGATTTCCACGGGCTGGCCATAGACCAGCGTGGGCTGCACGAGGGTGGCCTCCGCCTTGCCTTCAAAGGCCAGGACCAGGGCCTCACCCACGGAGTTCGCAGGCTCTTTGATTTCCATGGCCAGCAGGCTGGCGCGGGCTTCCTCCACGCTGGTGATGAGGCGGAAATCTACGCCCGTCACCTCCTGCACTAGCGCTGCCATCTGCACCCGTCGCCACGCGGGGGCGAAGTCGATGGCCTGACCCTTGACGGTAAAGGTCGTTTTCCCGAAGACGTTGACCGCGATATGGCGGAACATGTCCTCGATTAAGTTCATATTGTATTCGTAGTTTTCGTAGGCGGCCATCGTTTCCACCATGGAGAATTCGGGATGGTGGCTGCGGTCAATGCCCTCGTTACGGAAATAGCGTCCGACGGTAAATACTTTATCATAGCCCGCTACGATGAGGCGCTTCAGATACAGTTCGTGAGAAATCGCTAGATACATGTCCGTGCCCAGTGCATTGACGCGGGTGCGGAACGGCTGAGCGGTGCCGCCGCCATACTGTGGCTGGATGATGGGCGTCTGGAATTCCACAAAGCCGCGCCCCTGCAAGAAGGCGCGGATGGCAGCGATCATGGCGGGGATGATGGCAAAGCGTTGATGCGATTCCGGCTCCATGATGGTGTCTAAATAACGTTTCCGCAGCACCTGCTCCCGGTCTTGCAGGCCGGACCAAGAGTCAGGGAGAGGGCGGATGGATTTGGCGAGGATGCGCAGTGCCGTGGGCTGGATGGAGACCTCTCCCCGCTGAGTGCGAAGAACCACGCCGGTGGCCTCAATGAAGTCCCCACGATCTAGCAAATGCAGATCCGGGAAACCTAGGGTGCCGGTTTCCGCCGAGGTGGCGGCTAGCAGATCCCGCTTGATGAAGAGTTGGAGCTTCCCAGTCTGATCTTGGATGTGGGCAAAGGCCAGCGCTCCTTGCCCGCGCCAGGACATGATGCGTCCGGCTAGGGTGACCACGGTGCCATCTAGCTGCTCAAAATTAGCCAAGACTTCAGCCGTGGTGTGGGTCTTCGCAGATGTGGACGGATAAGGATTGAGACCCAGCGTCCGGATGGCATCGGCCTTCTCGATGCGGATGCGGCGGAGTTCAGTGAGGGATGAGGAAGATACGGTGGGGGTGGACATGACGATGAGTGGGTAACGAGAAGAATGTGTCAGGGAAAATGGGACCGTTTCTTGCTGCGCAAGCCCAGCGTCCGCAAGCGCGTTTTTCCGGGCTCGATGCCAACCATTGCTAAGGTTACCGCCGATAGTGCAGGAAGCTGCGGCGTTCTGCACAGCCTGCGAGGCCGCAGAGCAGCAGCAGGCTGAATACAGCTCCGGGCTCCGGCACAGGCACCAGCTCGCTGCCGATGAGGCCGCCACCGCCGCTGCCAATGAGGGTGCCGAAGCTACCGACATTGCCACTGTAGAAGTTCACGTTCGCTAAGTTCACGTTGGTGGGGTCCGTGACGATGAGTTTATCCGTGCCGGGCATCCAGGGGGCCCCCGTGTAGTTCCAGACGCTCAGCATGGCAGTCCAGCTAGTGACGCTGGCAAAAGTGAGGCTGCTGGTGCTCGTGGAGGTGTCCAGATTGGAGGCTCCGTTGACGCTGAGGGCTCCGGTGCTGTCGTTATAGCCGCCCGTGTTGAGCGTGGTGCCCGTGCTGAGATTAAACGCAGCAGTGTCTGGGAGCACGTTGTTAGCACCTAGGAGAAGTGTGCCTGAGGTGAGGTCGGTGGTGCCGCTGTAGGTGTTATTGCCAGTGAATTTTACCGTTCCGGGGCCAGCCTTGACGAAGTTTCCAGTGGCGAAATTGTCGATCATATTTCCTGAGATCAGGAGGTCCACTGCGCCTGGGCCATTGAGGACATTGAAGGTGGCATTGCCACTTAATCCGATGCCTTGCGCGCTGAAGGTGGCGGGGGTGCCATCGGTGGCGGAGTTGTAGGTCATCACGCTGCCGTTGGCATCCCGTAGGGTGTAGCTGGAGCCAGAGCCATCCCCGCCCCCGACGGAGGTGACAGTGCCACCAGTGACGGTCAAATTACGGTCCATGCTCGTGCGGTTCCCCGCGCTTATGGTCAGCACACCACCTTGTACAATGGAGATGCCATTGTTAGCAGTGTGATTGAAAAAGCCAAGCGCATCCGTGGTGCCCGCCAGCAGCGTGCCGCCTGAAGCCACGATGATGAGGCCATCCCCAGCGAGCGTGCCCGGGGAACTGCCGACCGTGAGGGCCAAGGTGCCAGCGCTGACGGTGGTGGTGCCAGCGTAGGTCTGGGAGGAGGTGAGCGTGAGGGCTCCGCCGCCTGATTTAGTGAGGCCACCCGCGCCATCTAAAGGGGTAGCGACCGTGATGTTATGCCCATTGGAATTGACGATGAGTCCTCCAGTTAGGATCTCGCTATTGGCGGCGGTAATGCTCCGCAGGAAACTCCCCTCGTCTTGATTCGCACGGATTTCCCCGCCATTGAAATTCAACTGCACAGCCCCAGACCCGGCCTGCACGTAATTCACTGCGATCACGCCGCCGGCGTTGAGATTCACGGTGCCTTGGGCGGTCCCATTGTTGGCAATATTGAGTTCACTGACTCCCGTGACTAAGCCGGCAATGGTGGCCGTGCCTTTGGAGCCAGCGTTATTGCCCACGCGCAGCAGGTGGTTCGTCAGGTTGGTGGTGCCGCCAGTGCTGGTGAAGAAGCCCGTGCCATTCGCACCCACTTGCATTTCGGAGTTGATGGTAGCGATCCCGGAACTGCTGACGTTAAAATTTCCCGTGCCGGTAGCTCCATCTGCAATCAACACAAGATCGTTAGCCGTAAACTGGCCGGCCGTCACGTTCACTGTGGCCGTGCCGTTCTGGCCAACGTAGTAGCGGCCGGAACTCACGTTACCGCCATTCACATTCAGGGTGCCGCTGCCACCACTATTCTGGCCAATGTAGGTCCAGCCCCCATTAAAGCTCATAGTGCCGCCAGTCACATCCACACGGCCCGTGCCATTGATACCGAGGAATAGATCGTAGTCTTGGGAAACCAGCGAGGCATTGCCACTCACATTCACGCGGCCATTGGTGTTGGCCTGCTCTCCCACATTGAGGGCGCGCACGCGGGCACTCGCACTGCCGGAGAGATCCCACAGGCCCACCCCGCCACTGCCGCCGTCCTGGTAGCGACCAACCACTACGTTGCCTTTGTTAGTGCCCCGGTTGGAAGTGTCCACCACCGTTTGGTCATTGAGCACCGCGTTGCCGGACATATAATAGCTGCCATTGCCCCTCTGGCCGATGCTCAGCCAGTCTGTGTGTTTCTGATTCCAGGTGCCGCCCGTTTGGGTCACTGTTCCCGTGGCTCCCCCATTCTCGCCTACCACGGTCCAGTGGTTGGTGTTAAAGGTGCCGCCAGACATATTCAGCGTCCCATGGGAGCCGTTGCCTACGCCGATCCGCGTTTCCCAATCATTGACTGTGCCTGCCTGTAAATTGATTGTGCCCGTGGAGTTGCCAGCGCCTACGTAGATGCCGTCATTATCGCCAGTGCCCGTGCTATTCACGGAGCCCGTGGTATTGATATTTAGCACTCCAACGCTGGTGCCATCGTCGATCCCAACAAACATACGACTGCCATAGTTAAAGGTGCCGGAGCCTAGTCCAAAGCCTGTTAGGCCCGCAGCGGTCACGGCGGTGTTCGCGAGATTATAGGTGCCTTTGCCACTGCCAGAACCGATGAAGGTCCAGTTCCCACCACCCGCGCTCAACGTCCCCGAGCGATGATCCACGCGGCCCGTGTTCCCGCCGCTGCCCACAATTACGTCCACCACCTGCGGGACGTTACCCGTAATGGTGGCGATGTTTCCCGTGGCCGTATTCACCACCGCATTCACACCCGAAGGCACGCCGCCGGACCAGTTAGCCGCATTACTCCAGTCAGTGCTGGTGCCGCCCAGCCAATCGGCAGAACTAGCAGGAAGGAGAGATAGCGCCAGCCCGGTGAGGGTGATCAGGGCGGTTCTGATAGGGGAATAAGGCATCGTTAAGAGGGAAATTGGGGACGAAAAAGGGCGTCAACAGTTCCTCCGTTCTCAATTTCGTCAAACGACGAATTCTCGCGCGGAAACCAACGCATTGACTCACGTCGGCGGCTACGATTCTGGGTTGAGCGCGCTCTGACCACGGTCTACGCTAGAGGGCCATGCCCACTCCTTCTTTCACATCTCCTCACCGCACCGGCCTGTTAGCTGCGGGAAATTTCATCATCGATCACGTCAAATTGATCGACTACTACCCAGCGGAAGAAATGCTGGCCACCATCAGCGCGCAAAGCTCCAGCAATGGCGGCGGGCCGTATAACGTGCTGAAGGCCTTGGCAAAATTGGGAGCGCCCTTTCCGCTCGCCGCCGCTGGCCTGCTAGGCGCAGATGCGGGCGCGCGATGGATTTTCGATGATTGTGCGCAGCATGGGATTGAGGTTAGCCAACTGCGGTCCTCGCCCAACCATGCCACTTCCTACACCGATGCCTTTACCGTGGAGGACACTGGCAGGCGCACGTTTTTCCATCAGCCGGGGGCTAATGCGGTTTTTGCGGAGACCCAAGTGGATTTTGCTAACACCACTGCCCGCTTCTTTTATCTGGGTTATCTCATGTTGCTAGACCACCTGGATGCCCTGGACGCCAGCGGTGGCACCGGAGCCGCCCGCCTCCTGCAACGAGCCTTGGAAGCGGGCTGCGTGACGTTTACAGATCTTGTCAGCAAAAATCATCCCGACTTCGCGCGCAGTGCAGCTGCCGCTCTGCCGTATGTGGATTACCTGTGTTTAAACGAGGTGGAGGCCGGTCAACTGGTCGGTGCTGACCTGCGGCCCGGTGGTCCGTGGTCTGCGGAAGCGACCGTGGCCGCCGCCCAACAGTTGCTAGGGAAAGGCGTCCGGCAGTGGGTCATCATCCATGCCGTGGAGGGAGCAGTGGCCGTCTGCGCAAGTGGCGCGGTGGTGCAGCAAACGTCCCTAACGCTGCCGCCTGGGTTCAGCCAAGGAGCCACGGGCGCAGGGGATGCCTTTGCCGCAGGCCTCATTTATGCCCTGCATGAAGGCGAGCCGATGGCCGCCGCCCTCCAGTTAGCGGTTTGCACCGCCGCCGCCTGCCTGCGGCATCCCAGCACCTCTGCGGGCATCGGCACGCGAGCAGAATGCTTAGCCCTAACGGAGAGGTAACTTTAGTCTGCCAGTTCCAAACTGCGGGCAGATTTATCGTTGGCGTGGGAAGGTAAAGCAGGCCAGAGTCCGCCATGTTCACCCTCGCTTCTTGGCACCTCTGGATCATTCTTGGCATTCTCTTCATTATCCTGGAGATGACCACGCATACGTTTTTCCTCTTCAGCTTCGGCTCCGCAGCGCTGGCTAGTGCCCTCACTGCCAAGGCGGGAGGCGATTTCACTTGGCAGCTCGCCATCTTCGCACTCGTCTCCTTTCTCATGGTCGTCCTCATCCGCCCCTGGGTGCTCAAAGGCCTCTACCACCGCAGTGATTCCCGGCCTACCAATGCCCACGCGCTCATCGGCACGCTCGGCACGGTGGTGGATGACATCCCTGGGCCACTGCGGCCCGGGCGGGTAAAAATCGGCGGAGAAGAATGGCGCGCGCTCAGTGCTGACGATGCCCCCATAGCCGCAGACACCGTCGTCACCATTACCCATGTGGACAGCGCCACCCTAACCGTGCGCGCAGTCACCGTGGATTAATTTTTAGCTCGTTTTCTTAACCTCAAACCACCACTTCTTATGGCCGGACCTATCGCTACCATTCTCCTCTTCCTCATTTTCGCTATCCTCGTCTTTGCGGCGTTAGGCGTGAAAATTATCCGCCACAGCGAAACCATGATTATTGAACGCCTGGGCCGCTACCATCGCACCTTACAGAGCGGGTTAAACATCATCTGGCCCATCCTGGATCGGCCGCGGCCCATGCTCTGGCGCTACGCGGAGAACGGCCCCAACAACCGCGTCATCCAGATCAATCGCGTCACTGCGCGCATTGATCTGCGCGAGGCGCTCTATGATTTCCCCCGCCAAAATGTGATTACGAAAGATAACGTGGGCCTCATCATTAACGCCTTAGCTTATTTTCAGATTAATGATCCTATGAAGTGCGTCTATGAGATCAATAACCTCCCGGATGCGATCGAAAAATTGACCCAAACCACGCTCCGAAATATCATTGGAGAAATGGATTTTGACGACTGTTTAGTGAGCCGGGACATCATCAATAAGAAGCTCGGCTTGATCCTGGATGATGCTACCCACAAGTGGGGCGTGAAGGTGAATCGCGTGGAGATCCAAGACATCAGTCCACCTGCGGACATCACCGCTGCCATGGAAAAACAGATGCGCGCAGAGCGGGATCGGCGGGCGATGATGCTGGTGGCGGAAGGTGCCAAGGGAGCCAAAATCCTCGAAGCCGAGGGTATCAAAGAGGCCGAAATCAATACCGCCGAGGGCAACAAACAAGCTTCGATCCTCCGCGCGGAGGGCGAAGCCCAAGCCATGGAACGCCGCGCCACCGCCGAGGCCGCCGTGCTCGACCGCATCCGCCAAAGCCTCCCCGGCAATCCTCAAGACGTGACGAATTACATCGTGGCGCTGCGTTATTTAGAGAGCCTGAAGGCTATGACTAGTGGCAAAGATAACAAAGTGATCTACATGCCCTACGAAGCCACTGGCGTGCTCAGCAGCCTGGGCGGCATCGCCCAGATGTTGCAGAAGAAAAGCTAGGCGGAACTTTCAGAGCAAACTCCAATTTGATAAATCAGTAAAGATCCGTAAAGTCGCTAAAGTTTGACTCCTCACGATCAACGTGGCTTGACCGCCTGCGGGAGGCCTGCCCATACCTCATTTTCGCGATGCACGCTATGAAAAGGTGCGTCACGGCGGCCTGCTCGTAAACTGCGCGGTCCTCATCGCCATCGGTCCCGATGGCAAGCGCACCGTCCTGGGCGTCAGCGTCGCTTTGAGCGAGGCCGAGGTCCATTGGCGCGAGTTCTTCTCCTCCCTGGTCACCCGGGCCTGCATGGCGTGCAGTTCATCGTCCGCGATGCTCACCCAGGCCTAGCCGGCGCCCACGCAGAGCCTCCCTCCGTAATCCAAGAGGGTGCTGCGGCGGACGCGGCGGGGCTAGCGCTCCTCGACATCCCTTCACTTTTTTGTCCTGCCCCCCACCGAGCAAACGAGGAAGTAGTTGCATTCAAATGCGAATCACGGCAAAACCTAATGGCCCAGGCGATCGATATTCACTAAATCTCAGCTGGGCTTCACTACCACTAACCGCCACTTCACATGATCTTCCTAACGCTAACCCCACCGAGACCTGAATCATTTATCGAAACCATGCTAGGGAGGAGGCTGCCGCTGGGGGGGCTGCTGTTGCTCATGAGTGTAACTCCAGCCATGGCTGGGGAGGGCAGCGGTGCCGCGCTGAGCTTGCAGGACGCTATTGAAAAAGCCCTGGCCACCAATCACGACGTGGCCATGCAGCGGATCAACCAAACGATCGCTAGTGAAAAGGTCAAGATTGCCCGGGGCGTCTTTGATCCGAAACTGGAGGGCAGTTACAACTATCAAAACATCAAGATGCCGCAGAACGCGCAGGACTATGTGGCCACCGGCGGCACCACCGCGTCCTCCACGGCCCTTTCTCAGCCGACGATCTTCGAGCAGGAAAATAAGATCTCCAAAGCCGCCCTGGTGCAGCGCTTGCCCACCGGCACTACGCTGGAACTCAGCACTAACCTCCGCGTGCTAGACAACACGCTGAATCGACGCCAGCCACCTGCGCTGTTTTCCCCTGAATACGAGAGCTACAGCGGCTTCAGCATCACGCAGCCACTGCTCAAAGACTTCGGGCTCAAAGCGAACCTAGCTGAATTACGCATTGCCAAGTCTAACGTCAAAATTGCTGATTTAGAATGGCGTTCGCACGTCGCAGCCATGGTGGGGGAGGTGGTCAAACGCTACCATGA
>JAYVOP010000081.1:0-8171 GCA_043757865.1 Verrucomicrobiales bacterium
GCCTCCGCGCGAAGAGCGCGAGCAGGGCGTTATCGAAGTTGATGGCGTAGCAACATTGCACCTCCGCGAGGCGATGCCGCTCTCTAACTAGCCGCACCAGCCCGCGTCCGATGGCCCAGAGGCGATGCAGATAGCGGCGGTCATAGGTATCCCCCAGGGGGATGTTTTCCCAAAAGATGGGGCGCTCATTCCCCGCTCGTTGGCGATGGAAGGTGCAGCCGAGCACGCTCCAGCCCTGATCATGTAAGGCTTGCAGGCGCTTGAGGACGCGGGCGTCATTCCGCTCATGCGCGAAGAAGCAGAGGCGTGGAGGCGCGCTCATGGGGCGGAACGCAGCAGGCTTTTCATGCGGTCCAGCAGTTTCAGGCCGACTTCCCGGGCGGTCATGGGATCGGTGAGGGAGTAGAGTGCTTTCCGTAGTTTCATGCGGCGGGTGCGGTGGTGGAAGATGCGCACCGCCTCCCAGCGGCCAGCGGCCTGAAGCGGTGCGGCCATGATGCCCCGCACGTTATATTCACAGTTAGGCAGTGGCACGAACTTCAGCCCGGCGGCCTCCATGGCTCCCGCCGCTTTCACGCGATGGAAGTATTCTTGATCGCAATTATACCCGGCCCACATGTCTTTGGGATCATGCGGGAGGATGGCCTCCGCCCAAGCCTGGAGGAAGGCTAGGCTGGCGGCGGTCTTGCGGTAGAGCAGCACTCCGGTATTAAATCCAGTGGGGTCCAGCAGGCTTTTAAAGAGCGGCGGCTGCACCGTCCAGTCCATGGAATACATGTTGGCTACTGCGAATTCGTGATCCGTTAGGAAATCAAAGATCGGCGTCAGCGGTTGATAGATAAACGTGTCGGTGTCGAGAAATAAAGTTTCCTCGTAGGGCGACTCTTTGAGGATGAGCACTTTTTGTTTCAACGGATGCTCGGTGGATTGATATTCGAAGTGCTCACAGCGCGCCCAGCGCGGCAGCCGATAGGGTGTGAAGACGGTGACGGGAAGGTCTGGCTCCTGGCGGCGGAGGCTGGCCAGGGAGGTGAGGAGTTCCCCCATATAACTGCGGCCCCCAGCCACCAGATAGATGATGCCGCGCTGCGCAGTGGCAGGCCGCGGCGGGCCGGGGGCGTGAATCACGGTCTGAGTGGTGGTCATGTTTTAGAGTTGGGAAAGGGCGCGCAGGGAGACGCTGGTCAGTTGGATCGTGCGGGCTGACTGAGGATCTCCAGGGTCATCTAGCCCGCCGCAGGAAAAGGTGATCATGCTCTTTCCTACCGCCGTGGGAGGCGTTAGGAAATGATGGGAATAAAGGGCACTGTGGCCGTGATCTAAGGTGCCGTCTTGGGGAATGAACTCCCGATATTGGGTAATCACTGTGCCCGCCGCACTCTTAATTTGGACTTGAAACCAATGTGGCCGCGTGGCCGCCGCCTCGTAAGCCAAGCTATAGTGGGTGGCGGATTGGAGTGGGAGTCCGACTTGTCCTAACTGAATACTCTCGGCGTTAGGTCCAGCCTCCTGGATGCGCAGCCGAGCCCATGGCGAGGTGCAGTCGAAGCTGGCGCGGGCGGAATCATGAGTGGTAAATTTCCAATGAGCCGGACCTGCCAAACCGCCATTTCGAATCAACTCTGGCCCAGTGCCTAACTTCTGCCACACGCGGAGGTAATCCACGGTGGTCTCTGCGGGCAAGTCCTCCGCCTGTGGGGGGCCGTGCCAGCGCGGAGTGTAGTCCACGGTGAGCATGACTTGCAGTGGGAGATTGAAAACGTGGTTCGCAAAACGGGTGCCATTGAAGCGATGCAGCGTGTGCAGCGGGGGATCTCCGGGGGCGCTGTAAATGGCTAGCAGTTGGCGGTATTCCGCCTTGGTGGTGGTGCGTCGCAGTTGCCCGTCCACATACCATTGCAGCCGCTCATCATCCCACTCCAGGCCGAAGACATGGGGGGCAGCGGTGAAATCTGGCACGGTGTTTGGGAGATCGAATTCGCTATGCCTATCGCTGTGATCCTGGGCCACGCCGGTGGGGGGAGATTGGAGGTCCGCATAGATGAGGCAATTCAGGTTATTCCGTCGGGAATAGTCGATCCCATCCTGACGGCTATTGCCGCAGATCTCCGTGATGTCGATCTCATTTCCCGCTTGGTAGGGCAGGAGTTGCCAGGGACTGGCGAGCGGTTGACGCACGGAGACATGCTGTTTATTCAGCCAGAAAGCAGAGTCGAAGGCCGCCTTAAGCACCGTGGCCTTCATCTCGAAATAGCCATTGCGGATCAGCCGCCGGGTACAGACGGCGGGCAGAGAATACTCGGCCTTCAGTCCGGCTAGACTGGGGCGATCCTGCCGCACGCAGAGATGCAGCAGGCCATCAGCGACGCGCACATTTTCCGGCATGAAGAGGCTGCCCGGCGTGTGTTGCAGATCCTTCTGAACCTCTCCATTATCGAAAAATTGCAGCGGCAAATAGTCGAAAAATTTACCATCTTCTAACCGTGAGTCACGAAACTCTGAAGACATGGTTTCCACCAGATGCCAGCTCCCGGCATTAGTTGGATCCGTCAGGGGCAGCACCGCCCGGGCCGGAATGGCTAGACACGCCAGTGCTCGGGCGTGTTGCAAAATAGAGCGCGGAGTCGCACTCCGCCGCATTTCGCCAAGGGCGTAAGAAATGGCGGCTCGGCCAGCGCTGTGGAGTGCCACTCCGCGCTCCAGGGCGGAGGCTGGCAATTTTAAAACACCCCCTAGCAAGAGCCCGCGCATTAGGCTCGCACGAGGTTGAAGAGGATGTATTGATTCCACCCTAACAGCAGCCGATGCCGATGCATCCACGCTTCCACTGCGTCCGCTGCGCGCAGGAAAAGGTTGTCTGGGCGGCTGGGAAACAGCTTGGAAGTCACGAGGGAAAAGGGCATCTCTAACACGCCACAGTAAAGGGATTCTGAGCGCCAGCCGCACTCCGTTTCCAGTTGGCGGACTTGCGCGGCAGTGAAGGGAGCCTCGTCTTCGGTGCGGGCGTCGGGGGTTTTTTTGCGGAAAATTTTCAGCAAAGGATTATCTGCGAGCGGCTCTTGTAAGAGCACGCGGCCCTGGGGTTTGAGCACCCGATGGATCTCCTTAAAAGCAATCTGTGGGTCCAGATGATGCAGGATGCCGTAGCCCACCACGAGGTCGAACGATTGATCAGGAAAATCTAACTGGTGCGCATCCATGGCCCGGAAATCACACCGCTCCGCAGGGATGTCCGCTGCCGCTGCCTGCTGCCGCAGATCATCCACATAGACCTCAGAAATGTCGATCGCGCTCACCTTCTTCGCCCCCTTGCGCAGGTATTCCATGGCCTTTTCCCCCCGGCCACAGCCGTAGTCCAGAATCGTCTTTCCCTGCAGATCCGCCACCGCCGCGTCCAGGGCGGCATAGAGCCGTTGCTTCGACGGATAGCTGGCCAAATGCGGATATTTCGCCTTCAAGCGAATGCTCTCGGCTAGCACATCGCGCTCAGTGTGGGCTTCGTGCTCACGGGCGACGCGAGCGGTTAGGTTCATGGGGAGACTCATGGGTGTAGAGGCACGGAGCCCTTTGGATTAGAAATGGGATAGAGTTCAGGGCTACAGACTTTACTCAATCGCATATTTATGGAAATAATCAATTTTTTGTTTATTAAGCAACTCAAACTTGAGTGATTTCACTCAATCGAGTGGGATTATCCCTCTCATCATCACGCACAGCCCCGCCCCCTCCGGCTTCCGAGTTGAAAAGATGGCGGCTGGAATCACGCCACTCCCAGTCCTCCCCCTTGCAGTTCCAGCGGGGCTCGCCAGGGATGCGCCATGACTAAAGCACGATACCTCATGATCGGCGGTTTCCTGGGAGCCGGGAAGACCACCGCTGTTAGTAAATTAGCCCAACATCTCACGGACCGTGGGCTGCGCGTGGGCCTCATCACTAATGACCAGGGGCGAGATTTGGTGGATACGGCCATGCTCACTGCGTTAGGATTTCCCACCCAGGAAATCTCCGGCGGGTGCTTCTGCTGCCGCTTCCAATCCTTAGTGGATGCGGCTCAGAGCCTCACGGACGCCACCCGGCCCGATGTTATTATTGCCGAGCCCGTGGGCTCCTGCACGGATTTGGTGGCCACGGTGACGTATCCACTGCGGCGGATCTATGGGGATCAATTTACCATCGCCCCGCTCAGCGTGCTGGTGGATCCGGTGCGGGCGCAGCGGGTCTTCGGGCTCGTTGAGGGAGGAAATTTCTCCGCTAAAGTGAGCTACATTTACCGCAAGCAACTGGAGGAGGCGGATGTGATTGTGGTGAGTAAAAGTGACCTCCTCAGCCCGTCGGACCTAGACGCGTTAGTGCAATTTCTCACTGCGGAATACCCCCAAGCCACCGTGCTCTCGGCGGCCCCCAGAGCGGGTCAGGGACTGGAGCCATGGTTCGATCTGATCACCTCCACAGAGCAGATCGCCCGCTGCGCCATGCCCGTGGATTACGATGTCTATGCCGAGGGCGAGGCCCTGCTCGGCTGGTTAAATGCCACCGTCCGCCTGGATGCGGGGAGTGAACTAGAAGCCCCCGAAGTGCTGCCCGTGCTGGCGCGGGAAATGCAGCATCGCCTAGCGGCCAGGGGCGCTGAGATTGCGCATTTAAAAATGACCCTCAGCCCTGATGAAGCCATCGGCGGAGCGCTAGCCGTCATCAATCTGGTGCGCAATGATTTCATCCCAGAACTCTCCATCCAGTTAGAAGAGCCCTTCTGCGGAGCGGATCTCATCCTCAACCTGCGGGCCGAGGCCAGCTCCACCATCCTAGCGGAGGTGCTCTCCGAAGCCCTGGCCGAACTCCGCATCGCCCTAGCCGCCTACAGCCTCCGCGCAGACCTCGTCCACGTAGAGCATTTCCAGCCTGGCCGCCCCGTGCCCACCCATCGGGATACAGGTGTGGCACGGACTTCAAGCCTCTAACGCCGCCAGAGCGCCTTGGACGGACCTTCCTGCCAGGAAATTGCTCATTGCTCTAGCTGCGGGGGCTGCGCATAGTTTTGGCGGAAATGAGGCACGGATCATTTCCCGCGCATATCCATGGTCACAGGATACCGCCCCGTCCGATGCTCCGGCCTCACCACCAACCACGCTTCTGGCGGCAGAGCGCTCCAGTCCACGCTTGGTTTTCCTGGAGTCTCCGTCATCCGTTCCAGCGCTTGTTTAAACTCCCAAATCCAGAATACATGTTTGTCAGCATCGATCTTTGCCCCCTGATTTTCAGGACAATCACTGTGCCATTTGAAATGCCACACGGGCACGATGTCGGCGGAGGGGACGCTCTGGGGATCTTTAGGTGCATGATTACCCACTCTAGTAGGACAGCTCCGCCGATGCAGCGCCATCTTGGTATTCAGCGAGTTTTGGAAAAAACGCGTGGCTAAAACGGCAGAGGGAAATTTCTCAGGAAATTTGCCTCCTACTAGCGAAGGCATGGAGCCATCTGGACTCACCCGATCTATCCAATGCCCTGGCACGTAGTCCGCATTGGATTTATCTGCCCGACCCAGCACCTTCTTCAAGCCACCAGCACAGGCAAAGTCCACGCGCTCATCACTGTCTGCCTCCCACACCCATTCCGCATCATGGCCGTGCATCATCGCACTCATCAGATGGTCCTGCATGTGGACGTTGTAGGCTAGGCCTTCCCAGACCACGGCGTTATCGCGCACCTGCTTGGGCACGCGGGACCAGAGTTTGGGCTCGCGTAGATGCAGCACTGGCTTCAATGCCACGGGCATATCCAGACTTTGGGAATACTCCCAGAGTTCTGTTATTAGAGCAATGTCGCTGGCATGTTTCACTTGCCAGATGCCAGTGAGCAGCACCGGGCCTTTGCTCTTGGCGCGCCTTGGTTTGCTGATGCCAAAGCCCTCAGGCGCAGGACCACAACAGCCCGCCGTTTCCTCACCGAAATACATGAACTCACTTTCAGGATGCCCCCACGTCACGTATTCCACATCCAGCGGTAAATATTTACTCATAGATCCCGCCTTTACCAGAGTCAGAATCGGCCTGCCTGCTAGGCGCGGGTAGAGCGCAGTTTGCAGGAACCATTCATCGAATCCATAGTCCGGCCAATCCGTGCCCACGATGCCCTGGGGCGCACAGCCATGGCTTTCCACCGTCACCCGAATGCTTCCCCGCCGCGTGTGCCAGATCAGCGCCTCCATCAGCGTGCGCACCGTGGGCATGGACTTGGCAGAGCCGCATTGCGTGGCCATGATCGGGCGATATTGGACCCGTCCGCCATTCCGATCCACGCACACGGGAACCCGCCAGAAATCTTGCCCCAGCCGCTTGATTTGCTCCGTCCGCGCAATGTCCGTATAGACCTCTGCGAACCGATCAGAGTCCGTCACCGTCACCAACCTATTTCGCTCACTGAATGCTAGGAAACGCCACATAGCCCCAGGGTTATGTCGTAGAGATTCATGCTTCATCAGATACACCTCACAGCCCACCGCCACGAAATCTTCGATCAAGAAATCCAAATCCGCCGCCAGATAAATGCGCACCGTGACGTGCGGGTGGCTCTCTACTAATGCCGCCGCTCCTTTCAGCACGGGTTGAATGTAGTGCCCCCACGGCTCATAGCGTTTCACCAGCCCATGCGCGGGCGCACTGGTGAGAATTTCCCGCGTCAGAGGAGGCAAATCTGGCTCGCTGCTACGGGTGTTTTTCCAGAACACCGAAACCGCCACCAGATGAGGCGATGGCTTCACATTGATCTTCCGTTTCACCCCCAGCCACGTCTCCAATTCCGCACGCTCCACGGCCCTAGCCGTCTGCTTATATTCCGTCACCATGTCCTCTGTGAGAACTGGGAAAATACTGGTCCAACTCATAGTTCAGCTTTGTTTGTTTAGTTTTTTGCTAGTAAAGTAGTAAAGGCCCTTCCTTGGACCTTGGACTGCTGTGGCTTGCCACAGCTTTCCACCGCGGGCTTGCCAGCGAGTGGATGTGCCCTAGGCCAGCAAGCTGGCTGGAAAAAGCGGTGGATAGCCACCGCAGTCCAAAGCGGGCCACCCCGTTCATGCCACAATCCGGTGCGTCGGTTTCGGCTGCCCAGGCCGAAACGCCTGCAAGCCCTTGACCTCCAAACTCACCCCTGCCCCACCCATCTCCCCCACCGCCCCACGCAAGGCCGCCTCCAGCGCCTCCGGTGCTGCCTCTGCCCGCAGATTCACCGTTACCTCCGCCGCCTGCACGTTAGCCCGCAGCAGCATCGTAGCTTCCGGCGGCACCCATTGCGCACCCCTTGCACCACTGCCAATCCCTGCGGATGCTCCGCGCTTACTAACGACAATTTCAAATGCGCTATTTCTCTATCAGCCACCTCCACCTTGGCTTGCAGACGCGTTGCCAAGTCTAGCAAGAAAGCATCCACCGCCACCTCCGTCTTCCAGCATGCTACCACCTGCGCATTCAACCACCCTAACTCCGCCTCACCAGCCCCATACACCGCGTAGTCCACCTCCATCGTCCGCTGCGCCTTGGCCTCACCTGTGGTTATCAGTTGGAAAATCTCCTCCATCCCCAGCCCCGTCCGTGTGGATGCCAGCACCACCTGCTTCCCCGGCCAAGACTGCAACAGCCGCGCCGTCACCTTGTCAGCCTCACCCTCCGCAAAGCCATCCACCTTGTTCAGCACCACCACTTCCGCCTCTTCTAACTGCTTATCCCAGATGTAGCGCACTCCTTTGCTGAATCCCTTGCTCTTCCGTTTGTGCCCACCCAGGAAATCATCCCGGAACCGCAGCGCATCCACCACCACCAGCATCGGAGCCACCCGCAGCGGCAACTTGTATATTTGCTGAATCGGCCGCAGCACCGTGGCCACCAAATCCGTACAACTGCCCATCGGCTCTGCTAAAATCCTTTGATTTTTTACGGGAGGCTTTTTTGGCGACCGGAGCCAAGGGGGCGGTTAGCGTTTCGTAGAGGGCGAAGAGGTGCTCCACGCGGGCGCGGTCATTGGGAAACGGTTCTTTGCGGTAGCAGCGGTCCACGGCTCGGTCTAGATCGGCGTGGGCTTTGGTCAGGGCTGGGGGCATGGTGGTGGGATCGTAGAGATCCGCCAGGGTGGCCATGGTAGGACAAATGGGATACGGAGGAGGCGGGGCTCCGTCGGCC
>JAYVOP010000082.1:0-29645 GCA_043757865.1 Verrucomicrobiales bacterium
GCTCCAGGCGGCCTTCCGTCTGGGATGTGAGGCCGATCTCGTGCTGACGGTCGAAAGCGGAGGCCCGCAAAGCCTTGCCTCACGCACTCCACGATGCTAGCGCGACAGGGCCTAGCACCATGCGCATTTTCCTGGGGCCACCTGCGTGATCTGGCATTGACTGGGCGTATGTCCGCGTGCTTTTTACGCGCCCTATGCCTTTGCTGCTTTTATTCCTCCTGGTGCTGCTGCCTTCTCATGCAGAGACGGCTCCGCAACTCATCAACCTTACGTTGGACCTCGCTCAGCCGGGGAGGGCGGTGCCTGCGGACTTTGCGGGGTTCTCGTTTGAGTGGCGGCGGTTTCCCTTTCCTGAAAATGGAGCGCCTAGCGAGGTCCATCCGCTCTATCTCCAACTATTGCGGAACCTTGCGGTGTTCAATGATAGGGGCTTCAATTTGCGCATCGGTGGGGCCAGTGCGGATGGCATTAAAGAGGTGCCAGATGCGGATCGCTGGGCGCAGATCGCCCAAGTTTACGCGGCCACGCGCACGCCGCTGATCCTTAATTTGAACTTAGCCAAGGGGGATGTGGAGCTGGATCGCGCTTGGATCCAGGCGGCTCAGGCGCAGTTGCCAGCGGGAGCCATCGGTCATTTTGAATTGGGCCATGAGCCGGACGGATGGTTCGGTCGGCATAAGCCTAAGGACTATTCCTTTGCGCAATATTTCGCGGACTTTTATGCCATGGCCTCACAGTTAGTGTCTGCGGTGGGGGCTCACGTGGCGGGGTCGGCATGGGCGCATGGATTGCGGAAGGAAATTTTGGAGCCGCTGTTAGCGCAGAATCCGCACACGCTGGGATTGCTCACGGGCCATGCGTATGGTTTCGCTCCAGCGGTGGTGGCGCATCCAGAGAAAATCTTGCTAGAGGAACCGATCACCAAAGTGGTTAGCTTCCTCACGCCCGGCATCACGGGGGCTCATGCGGCGGGGTTAAAATTCCGGTTAGGGGAGACGGGCCGCGCTTGGGGTGGGGGCGTGGCGGGCTTTAGCGATTCCTTTGCGGCGGCTCTGTGGACGATGGATTTTTGCTGCTCGCTGGCAGAAGCGGGGCTGGATGGGATCAATTTCCATGGCGGTGGAAAATCGCATTACTCGGCCATCCAAGACGACGTGGACGATCCCAAGCACCTGACCAAATCCATCATCGTCAAAGCGCCCTACTACGGCCTGCTAGTCTTCTCCGAGGCCATGGCCCATCAAGCGCAACTCCTTTCGATCCCGCAGCCCACGGACAGCCTCATGCGACTGTGGGCGATGCGCGATGTCACCGGCACAAGCCGCATCCTGGTCATCAACAAACACCCCGAGCAACCCGTCACCCTAACGCTGCATCTCAGTGGTGAAAAGAAGGCTCGCCTGAGGCTCCTCACCGCACCTAGCATGGCCAGCACGGATGGCATCCGCTGGGCGGGGCAGACATTCGATAACACTGCTGACGGGCATCCCACAGGTGCCTTGCAGGAGGAAGCATTGACCGCCACCGAGGGCTCCTTCCCCATCCAACTCTCCGCTGTCAGTGCCGGGCTCTTCACGCTGCCATGATTTCTCTTTATCCCCGTCGTTGGATCTACCTCCTCCTCCTGCTCGGCCTCTGCATCCCTCCAGCGCAGGCGCATTCCATCTTTCATAATCCCCTGTGGATCGAATACACTGAGACGGAAATCACCGCCCGCGTGCCGGTCTCTGCGCGGGAAATTTGCACCGCTGCCGGGCTCCCGTTAGTGCAAGATGGCAGCTTGGATCGGGAGCAACTCCTGGAGGCCGCGCCCAAACATCTGGACTATTTCCTAGCCCATCTAGAACTGCGCGCCGATGATGCTGTGATGCGTGGTGAGTTGGTGAAAATCGATCCCCCTAGCAGTTGGATTCCCACGCCCACGGACCAAGACCAGACCTCGCCTAACACCGATGATGGCTCGGACCGCATTCATTTCACCTTCTACCTCCGCTACCCCTGCGTCCAGCCACCACAGCGCATTAGCCTAGCGCAGACGATGATGCAAGAGTTCGCCTACACTCCGGGCACGCCGTTTAACTTCAGCTACGTGCCGCGCATCACGCGGGCGGGACATGCTACCAAGGACTTTGGACTGCTGCCTGCGGGCGGCTTCTTCAGTGTCACCACAGAGTTTGCAGATGCGGCCACGAAGGCCGCCGCGCCCACGCGCACCCTGTGGAGCAGCGTGCGAGATTTCTTACGCGGCGGGATTGATCACGTGCTGCATGGCTACGATCATCTGCTCTTCGCCATCGCGTTAGTGTTGGCGCTGCGCAGTTTCTGGGATGTGTTTAAAATCATCGGCCTCTTCACCCTAGCGCATAGCATCACGGTCACGCTCAGCGCCTATCAACTGGTGCACGTGCCTGCCGCTGTGGTAGAGCCGCTGATCGCTGGCAGCATCATCTTCGTGGCCATGGAAAATTTACTGTTCCCGCAGCAGGCTCGCAGCCGCGCGCGCTACGTCTGGGTCTTCGCCTTCGGGCTCATCCATGGATTAGGACTAGCCGGAGCGTTGGTGGAAAATTTACAAGGCTTCAGCGTCGGCCTCATCGCGCTCTCCGTGGTGGCCTTCTGCGCGGGAGTGGAGATCGGCCACCTCTGCATCGTCGGGCCGTTGAGTTTAATCATGAACTTAGGCCGGGAAAAGGGCGGGGCGATATTCTCCCAGCGCGCCATGAAATACGGCTCCATTTTCGTAACCGCCGCAGGCAGTTATTACCTCGCCAACGCGCTGGGCCTACTACCTCCTAACGTGACCCCAGAGGCGTTATTTGGGGGGCAGTGAAGGGGGTATTAAAACATTCAAGCAAACACCTCTTGCACGGCCTTGCCCTTGCCGTCCTCGGTCACATAAAAGGGCCGTTTCTCTACCTCGAACATCGTCTGTGGGCTGATGCCCATGGCGGTCATGATGGTGGCGTGGAGATCGGAAACGGTGACGGGATCTTTGGTGACTAACAATGGGCGTTCGTCCTCGGTGGCTCCGTGGACGTGGCCGCGTTTCATTCCGCCGCCGAAGAGCAGGACGGACGAGGAGGCGGTGAAATGGCGGTGTTGGCCATAGTGTTTCATTTCCTGAAGGGTATCCCCCTTGTAGCCGGCTTGGTCGTTGGCAGTGGAGCCGGGCTTGCCCTCCATGATCATGTCCCGACTAAACTCACTAGCCACGATGACCAGCGTGCGCTCCAGTAATCCCCGCGCCTCCAGATCCCGGATCAGGCGGGCGACGGGAGCATCGATTTCCTGATGCATCCGCTCCATCACGGTGTGGCCATCCGCATGGGTATCAAAGTTTAAAAAGGGCACATATTCCGTGGTTACTTCCACAAAGCGGGCCCCGGCCTCCACCAACCGACGCGCCAGCAGGCAGCCTTGGCCAAAGCGTCCGGTATTATATTCCGCATAATTTTCCGCTGGCTCTAACGTAATGTCAAAAGCCGCCCGGTCCTTGGAACTGAGCAGCCGATGCGCATTTTCCAGGGACCGCAGCATGGAGGCTTGTTGGTAGTCACTGAGGAAATCCCGCTGCGGAGATTGATCCACCAGTTTCTTCAAGAGCGCATCCCGATTCTCGAATCGCCTTGGCTCCATGCCCTTCGGTGGGCGCACGGCTTGGGCGGCTTCCTCTGGATAGGGGAGATTCATGGGGCCATGTTCATTACCAAAAAAGCCGCCTGTAGTGAAGGCTTTCACCTCCTCGCTTTCCCCCACGCCCTCCAGCCGCTGGCCGATGTTGATGAAGGCCGGGATGACCGGATTGCGCGGCCCCAGCACTTTAGAAATCCACGCGCCCAGGTGCGGAGCAGCCACCGTCTGGGGCGGCACGTAGCCCGTGTGCCAATGATATTGATGCCGACTATGCAAGATGCTGCCCAGGTCCGGCAGCGTGTGCGAACGAATCAACGTTCCCCGATCCATCACCTGTGCTATGTGCTCCAGACCTTGGCAGATCTTGAGCCCCGGCACGTTCGTTTCGATGGCCGGAAAGGTGCTGAGGATATCTGCGATCTTGGTGCCGACTTGAAATGGCAGGTAGCGCTTGGGATCCCACGTATCCGGTGCGGCCATGCCGCCCGCCATCCAGAGCAGGATCACAGCATCCGCAGTGGCCTTCGGTTGGACGATGACCTCCGCGCTGGCACGGGGCGCGCCCATGCCTAACGTGGCTAGGCTAGCGGTGGAGAGACGTTGGAGGAATTCCCGCCGCAGCAGGGGTTTAGGTTGATTGAGATCGAGAGCGTTCATGGTGGAAGGGTGGAAGTGGTGAAAGCTAGGCTCAGCTTCGGCACTTGGCCAGCACGCATTGGCAGGGAAACACAGGGAAACTAGTTGACCCTTCCAGAGATCCTAGGTAAGAAAGAGGACTGCTTTTCACCCTCACTCTGTTCACAATTCTCATGCCCACCCTGCAGCCATTGACTGAAACGAGTGAACCCGTGTCTGCAGATGCAGAGGTGACGGCAGCCCTGTTTCGGGCACTGATTCATGAGCAATTTTTGCTGGCGGGCGATCAAGCAGTGATCCCGCTCCAGTTAATCTCCATAACGGAAGACCTGCCACGTGCAGGGCAGCGGGCGGGGTTTTCACTCCTCTTCCGTTCAGACCGCAGGGATGCTTATGTGCCTCAGAGCACCTACCGTCTGGAGCACGCGACCGCTGGCCGCTGGGAAATGTTTCTGGTGCCCGTGGGACCGGATGCGGGGGGACTGCTCTATCAAGCGATTTATAACTAACGATCAATATCTAACTTACTTTATGTCACAACCTTACGTTGGAGAAATTCGCATGACGGGCTTTAACTTTCCCCCCGCTGGCTGGGCGCTGTGTAACGGGGCACTGTTGCCCATTTCGGAAAATAACACGCTGTTTAATTTGATCGGCACGACTTATGGCGGGGACGGACAACAGACGTTTGCGTTGCCGGATTTTCGGGGGCGCATTCCCATCCATCAAGGCACGGGGGCGGGCGCTACTTATATCCTGGGACAAATAGCCGGTCAGCAGCAGGTGACGCTGACGGGCGTGCAGATTCCAGCTCATGCGCATCCCGTGCAGGCCTCGACGGTGAGCACCGGGGCGGTGGCCTCACCCGTGGGAAAAGTCTGGTCTGCGAATAGCAATACTGCCGCTCCGCAATACGCCCCAGCGGCTAGTGCCAAGGTGCCCATGGCTGCTAGCCAAGTGGGTGCGGCGGGGGGCTCGCAGCCGCATGAGAACATGCCGCCATTTCTCTGTGTAAATTTCATCATCTCGCTCTTTGGGGTCTTCCCTTCGCAAAACTAACCTGCTGCTTTTATGGCTGAACCATTCCTGTCTGAAATCCGTCTCTTCTCGTTCGACTTCGCCCCTAGAGGCTGGGCGCAGTGCAACGGCTCCCTGCTGCCGATCAACCAGAACCAAGCGCTCTTCTCTCTGTTAGGCACCACTTATGGAGGAAATGGCACGACGAATTTTGCCCTGCCTGATCTCCGGGGGCGCGGGCCGATCCATATTGGTAATGGCCATGTGGAGGGACAATCTGGGGGTGAAGTCAATCACACGCTTTCCATCGCGGAAACGCCTAGCCATAACCATCCCGTGACGGCTAGTAGCGTGACGGCGGACCTCGTGCCGCCCACCGCTAACTTCTTCGCCAGTGGTGGGCAGGCGGCTTACAATGCTCCGCCAGATACCACTCTAGATCCGTCCGTGCTGCCCGCCAGTGGCGGCGGGAACCAGGGGCATAGCAACCTGCCGCCGTATGCGGTCACGAATATGTGCATCGCCCTAACAGGCATCTTCCCATCCCGAAATTAACCTCTAAATAACCCTTTTATGGCAGACCCATTCGTCGGTGAAATCAGAATCATGACCGCTAACTTTCCGCCCCAAGGCTGGGCGTTCTGCAATGGGCAGCTCATGCCCATCTCGCAAAACACGGCCCTCTTTTCCTTGCTCGGCACTTTCTACGGTGGCGATGGCCGGAGCACGTTCGCGCTGCCGAACTTGCAAGGAAGTTTCCCCATCGCCCAAGGCCAAGGCGCAGGGCTAACGGACCGGGTGATCGGTGAAAGCGGGGGCGCGGAGACCGTGACCTTGCTGGCTTCAGAAATGCCGACGCACGTTCACGGAGCGCTGCAAGCCACGGCGGCTACGGCCACCACGGGGGTGCCTACGGGAGGCGTGTGGGCGGCCTCAGGATCCCGGCGGAGCACGGTAAATTATTACACCGCCACAGCAGGCACCGGAGCCGTGATGGCGGCCAACGCGCTGGGCAATGCTGGCGGGAGCCTTCCGCATAACAACATGCCGCCGTTTTTGGCGGTGAATTTCTGCATCGCCCTGCAAGGGATCTTCCCGCCGCGTCAATAAACTAACATGCATAATCTAAATCAACACGTCTTCGAACTGCTGGGCATCCACGAGCCGCTGCTCCAGGATGGACCGCGCAATGCAGCCTTCTACCAAGCGCTGGCGGCTTCCGTGACGCCCGGCTGTGCGGTGCTGGACATTGGCTCCGGCACGGGCTTGTGGGCGCTGACGGCGGCTAAGTTAGGCGCAGGGCGCGTGGTGGCCATTGAGAAGGATGGCTTGATGTGCGGCGTGATTCGTCGGCTGGCGGAAGTGAATGGCGTGGAGGATCGGGTGACAGTGGTGGAGGGGTTTGCCCATGAGGTGCAGGTGGAGGGGAAATTCGATGTGGTGATTTCGGAAACAATTGGTCACATGGTCTTCGATGAAGATGTGGTGGAAATTATGATTGATGCTAGGGCCAGATTTTTGCAGCCGGGCGGGGTGCTCATTCCCCAGTGCGTGGCGCTGGTGGCTGCTCCGGTGCATTTGGCGGATGAGTCCCGGGAGGCTTGGCCGCAGTTGGCAGAGTCGACTCACGTCGGAGGCTACCGTGTCAGCGGACGTGAGTCCGCTTTGTCGGGCCTACGATACGATACGTTCCGGGATCTGGTGCTGCATCGGCCCTTGGCGTATTTGGATAAAAGTGGCTTCCAGTGGTTAGGCGATAAGACGGAACTGGTGAGCGCGGATCTGCGCACTGTAAAGGCTCGGCCGGAGGTGGCCAAGTTGCAGGCGCAGTGGAATTTAGTGGATGCTAGTAAGCTAGACGGCGTGGCGGTGTGGGTGGAAATGGAGATGACGGAAGGGGTCATTCTAAGCACCTTGGATACTCCATCGTGGTCCGCTACAGTTTACCGTGTGGGAGCCTTTGCGGCCACAGCGGGGGCAATGGATTTCACGTTAGAGTTGCTGGCGGATACGAATTACTGGACGGTGAAGATCGGTGAGGAAATACAGCGGAGAGCGCCAGCGCTGGCGGTTTCCCAGATGCTGTTGGAGTCGCAAGTGGGGCCGCCAGTGGGGCCGGCGAAAGGGGCGCCTGGGGAGGCGTCGGATGCACCCGGGGGGGCGGCGTCATGACGGCGGACTCTGACATCGCGTCCCTCACGCTGCGCGCGGCTATAGAGGCTGATCTGCCTTTGCTGCGGCGGATCTATGCCGGGACGCGGGAGGAAGAATTGGCGATGGTGCCGTGGTCCTCGGAGCAGAAGGCTGCGTTTTGTGAAATGCAGTTTCAGGCACAGCATACGGACTATCATTTGAAATATCCTAACGCGACTTTCGAGGTGGTGGAAATGGATGGCGTGGGGGTGGGGCGACTGTATGTGGACCCTCGGATGGAGGAGGTGCGGATTTTGGATATTGCCATCCTGTCGGAGTTTCGGGGGCAAGGAATTGGAACGCAGTTGTTGACGGAAATTTTTGCGGAAGCTGAGGCGCTAGGGGTGCCCGTGACGATTCATGTGGAGCGGAGGAATCAGGCGCAGACATGGTATCGGCGGCTGGGGTTTGTGGAGGTGGGGGCGGATGCGGTATATTTGCTGATGCAGCGTGGAGGTGAGCCGGGAGCCGTGGCTGGATGCACCTCCCAGATCACGTTATTTAACTAATCTATTCTATGAAAACACGACGTAAATTTATCTATGGTTGTTCCGGCGCGTTGGTAGGCGCTGCGGTGTTAGGTGTGGCCAAACGCCAGGCCGCTCCTGCGCCCACGTCGTTGGCGGCGTTTGCCGCGCAAGTGGGTTCCTCATTTGTTGTCACGGCGGAGTCGGCTGCGCCTGTGGCGCTGGTGCTGAAGAGCGCTGAGCCGCATGGGGCCGTGACTTCAGTGGGTTATTCGTTGGAATTCACCAGCACTGCTTCAGAGCCGCTGGAGCAGGGGACGTATCGTTTCCAGCACCCGGTGCTGGGCGCGCAGGATATTTTTGTGGTGCCGAATGTGGCGCGCAGCACGCGGCTGGTGACTTACACCGCCATCTTTAATGGGCCGCCGCCACGGCAGGCCTAGCGATTTCTTATTTTCACTTTTCACACCCAGATCACTATGAAATTTTTCACTAAATCAACCTGCGCTGCGGTGCTAGCACTCAGCCTAGGTACGGCTTCGGCTACGATTTATAACGTCGGGACCACTAGCGATTTCCCGATCACTACGGTCACGGCGGCTACGGGAGCGCTGGCTAGTGGGCCGAATGCCGGGCAGATCACGCTCCGGTCGGCGGTCATTGGTGCTAACATGAATGGAGTGGGGCCGCATACCATCAATGTTCTGGCGGGAACGTATAATTTATCGCAGTTGAATCCTGATAGTCCGGGCACCACGGCCACGGCTGCGCTGAATGATTTGCAGATCGGCAGCACCGGCAGCACCATCACGGTGGTGGGTAACGGAGGCACAGGTGTGAAGCCAATCATCGTGCAGATGGTGGGGGGGAATGATGTTATCACTACGGGCTTCAAGGCGGATTACTCGCCTGCGATTGTGACCCTAACACTAGATAATTTGGAGATCACGGGCGGCACGTTTACGGGCATTTTCACAGGCGCAGACGATGGTGCCGGGAATCGCGCGAACACGACGATTACGCGGTGTAACATTCACCATAACACGAATGGCGATGCCACGAATGGCCAGGGCGGGGCGATCTATAATCAGACTGGAAGCCTGACGCTCACGAATAATACGATTACTAATAACACCGCAACGAACTCCGCCAAGGGTCAAGGCGGGGCGGTATTTTACAATTTACCGAACGCCGCTGGCCAAGGTAGCACGGGAACTTTCACGGCAACAGGGAACTCCCTTAACAATAATAGTTCTTCCGTAAGCAGTGGCATTCCGGCGGGCGGGGCGATCTTTGTGGCGGTGGCATCCGGGGATGCAAATGGTGGCGCGATCAACATTAATAACAATATTTTTAGCGCGAACTCGGCCACGGGCGGGGGCGATGGTGGGGCGGTAGCGATCGCCAACGGGGCGGGGCGGACCACGAATCTGCTGCGCAATACGTTCCTAAATAATAGCGTCACGCCCGCCGCAGCCCACGGCGGGGCGGTGGTGGTGAGCAGTGGGCTGACGAATGTGAATTTCAATCGTTTCAACACCAACAACGCCACCACTGCTGCTAACGGCAAGGTTATCTATCACCCAGGTGCAGCCGCTGAAGTGAATGCGAATGACAACTGGTGGGGCACGAGTGTGGGGCCCGCTGGTCTAAATTTCATGGCGGGAAATTTTACGCAGACGAATTGGCTGCAACTCAAGACCACGGCCACCACGCCTACGATCACCACGAACGGTGCCACGACCTATACCGCTAGTTTCCTGACGGATTCCGCTAACAATGTTATTTCTGTAGCTAATCTAGCACCTTTGATCAACGTGGTAGTCTCTACCGCTGGCACTGGTGGCACTGCGGTAGCGGATCAGATCCAAATCCAAGCGAATGGTACTGTGACTGGCACTTACAGTGAAACTACGGGCGTGGCGGGCACGCACAGTGTCACGGTTAGAGTGGACAATGACCCGCTGACGGGCTCGACGAACACGGCTAGTATCACGGTTAATAAAGCGAATGTGGTGACCACGATTCTTTCTGATGCGCCTGATCCTAGCGTGACTGGACAAGCGGTGGCGGTGGGTTTCTCCGTGGCTGCGGCTAATGGAAATACGCCGACGGCCCCTACGGGAAATGTTTCTGTGACGGATGGCACGAGCAGCGGGACGGGCACCGTTTCCGCAGGGACGGCCAATATCTCTCTAGCAAGTGGAGGCGCTAAGACGTTGACCGCCACATATGCAGGCGATGCGAATTTCAATGCGAGTCCGGCCTCTGCGGGCGCGGGGCATACGGTAAATAAAGCAGCCACTACGACCACGATGACGAGCCACACGCCTAACCCGTCTCTCGGCGGCAATGCAGTGGTGGTCAATTTCACCGTCACGGCTGCTGCGCCCGGCTCTGGCACGCCGACGGGAAATGTGACCATCAGCGATGGCACGGATTCCGTGGTGGCCACGGTGGCTGCAGGCACGGGCAGCGTGACTCTAAACACCGTGGGGGCGCGGACCCTAACGGCTACTTACAGCGGAGATGCGAACTACAATGGCAGTGCCTCCGCAGGCACTGCGCACGATGTGAATGCCGTTCCCGTGGTCACAATGAATCCGGCCAGTCAGACGATCCTCGCAGGGAATACCGTGACGTTTAGTGCGGCGGCCTCCGGCACGCCCACACCCACGGTGCAGTGGAAGGTGAGCACGAACAGCGGAGCCTCGTTTAGCAACATCGTAGGCGCGACGACCGCTCCGTTGACGTTCACCGTGACGGCGGCGGACCAAGGCAATCTCTATCTGGCAGTGTTTACGAACACCGCAGGCAGCATCTCCACCTCCGCCGCCACCCTAACTGTGACCGTGCCTCCCACCGTGAGCACGAATCCGACTAACGTAACGGTAAATGCTGGGGCCGCAGCCACTTTTACCGCAGCGGCTAGTGGCAGTCCCACGCCGACAGTGCAGTGGCAGTTCAGCACGGACAGTGGCGGGAGCTTCAGCAATGTGGCGGGAGCTACGAGCACGACGTTTAACATCCCAAGTACGGTGGCTGCGCAAAATGGGCATCGTTTCCGGGCGGTCTTTACCAATGGTGGTGGCAATGCTACGACCACGGCTGCGACTCTAACGATCAATCTGCCGGAGATTAATCTGAAAGGAAATATGGTTACGATCGTGAGTGGCGATACCACGCCAGCAACCACGGATGGCACAGACTTCGGATCAAGCGATGTGGGCATGGGAGTGTTGAAACAATTTCAAATTGAAAATCTGGGCACCGCTTTTTTGAATCTGACTGGCACGCCGCGCGTGGTCATCAGTGGAACGAATGCGGCGGATTTCGTGGTCAGCACGCAGCCGTCCACTCCGGTGGTGGCCCCGGATGCGGTCACTTGGGGCATCACGTTTACGCCCAGTGCAGGCGGGTTGCGCACGGCTAGTGTGAGCATTGCCAATAATGATCCTAACGAAAATCCCTACACGTTTTCGATTCAGGGCACGGGCATCACACCTGGGCTCACGCTCACGGTTAGCCCGGCTAGTGTGCTGGAAGATGGAGTCGGGAATTTGCTCTACACCTTCACGCGCAGTGGCTCCACTGCGGCTGCGCAGGACGTGAATTTTGCGATCAGTGGCACCGCTACACGGGATACGGACTACACCCTGAGCGGGGCTAGCGTGAACGCTTTTGACATTGCCGCGGTCACCATTCCTGTGGGGCAAGCCAGCGCCACCGTCACGGTGAATCCTACGGCGGATGCGCTAGTGGAAGCTGATGAGACTGTGATCTTTACGCTGGGGGAGAGCCCTGGTATCACCAATGGCGCGCCCACAGATGCCACTGGCACCATTACAAATGATGACGTGGCCGCCCCGGAAATTGTGGTCACGGGCGGCTTGGATGTAGAGATTGTCAGTGGCGATATCACGCCTAGCAACGCGGATGGCACGGAGTTTGGCAGTCTAGGCATCGGCTCAGCGACCAACACGTTTTCATTCTCTATTTTAAATACCGGCACGGCGGACATCACGCTCACTGGCACGCCACGGGTGGTCATCAGCGGCACCAATGCGGCAGATTTCACCGTCGTGGAGCAGTCTGCCACGCCCATTCTCCCGAATGATCATAGCGGCTTCCAGATCACCTTCCAGCCCACTGGAATAGGCTTGCGGACGGCCACGGTCACCATCGCTAGCAATGATGCGGATGAGAATCCCTACACCTTCGCCATTCAAGGCACGGGGCAGGCTCCCGTGATCTCAGTTTATAATGGAGCTTTGGAAACGGACCCAGCACTGACAGATGGGCAGGTCACGGCGGTGGATTTCGGCGTGCCTTTTGTGGGTGCTAGTGCTGACAGAAATTTCCTCGTGAAAAATACGGGGACTCAGAATCTGATCCTCAGTAGCATCACCTTGCCTAGCCGCTATACGTTGGTGACGGCATTTGCCGGCCAATCCATAACGCCCAATGGCACCTATGGCTTCACGGTGCGCTACACGCCGAACTCGGCAGGCACCACGAACAGTGGCAGCGTGCAGATCAGCAGCAATGATCTGACCGCATCGGTCTTTGATTTCCCAGTCATTGGCATGGGTGAACAGCCTTCCGTCACGGTCACGGTGAGCCCGGCTAGTGTGCTGGAAGATGGGCTCACGAATCTCGTTTACACCTTTACTCGCAATGGTCCCACCACGCAGGAGCAAGAAGTGCATTTTGAGATCACTGGCAATGCGGACCGCGTGACGGATTACACGGTGAGCGGAGCCACGGTGAATGAATTTGGCATCGGCACCGTGACCATTCCCGCCGGACAGGAGAGTGCCATGGTGACTGTGGACCCTATCGCTGACACCATCGTGGAGATTGATGATATGGTGATTTTCACACTGGGAGAGAGCCCGGGGATCGGCAATGGGCAGCCCTCTGATGCCATGGGCACCATTACCAATGATGATGTGCTCCAACCGGAAATAGCAGTTAGTGGAAATGGCAACAATATTCCCTATGGAAGCGGCACGACCAGTTCCGATAACGGGACACACTTCGGTGGCGCATTGCTAGTGGGTGGGACCGTCGTCCAAACTTTCACCATCACGAATACTGGAGATGCGCCCCTGGCACTGGGACCTATCCTTATCACCGGAACAGAATTTACGGTCTCGTCTTCACCAGTCAGTCCCGTTGCCGCAGGCAGCAGCACCACCTTCCAGGTCACCTTTGATCCGGAAGCTCTGGGCTTAAGGAGCGCGACCCTAAGTTTTACCACGAATGATTTCGATGAACCTTTCTTCAACTTTAGAATCGCGGCCTTTGGCGCTAATAATCCACCGACTGACATTTCCCTGAACAACAGTTTTGTGAATGAAAACAATTTCGCCAATACCACGGTAGGCACGTTAGGGTTCACGGATGCCAACGTTGGAGACACGCCTACCTTTAGCTTGTTTGCTGGCGCAGGAGGAACAGACAACGGAAGTTTTACCCTAGCGGGAAATGTCCTGAAGATCACGCCGAGCACGGACTTTGAAACGAAGAGCAGCTACAGCATCCGCCTCAACGTGAATGATGGGAATGGTGGAAATTTCTCGAAAGCATTTACCGTTACGATTCTCAACCTCAACGAAACGCCCAGCTTCACCAAAGGCGGGAACCAGAGCCATCCCTTCGGCACTACATCTGCGCAGACCGTCGCTGGCTGGGCGACGGCTATCGACGATGGCGATAGCCTGAACACACAAGCGGTGCATTTCAATGTCACGGTGACCAGCGGTAGCGGGATTTTTACCACCGCACCGAGCATTTCCCCCACGGGCACGCTGACCTACAAGCCGAACGGCACCGCTGGCACGGCCACGGTGAGTGTGAGCATCACGGATGATACCTCCGTTGATGAAGCGGGCGCGCTCACCAGCGCTGCGCAAACGTTTACCATCACGTTGTCTAACAACACCCCGCCAACGATCACCGACGTGACGAATCAGACAATCAACGAAGACTCAGCCACCACTGCCCTGCCATTTACCATTGGCGATGCAGAAACGGCGGTGACCGCGCTGACGGTGACGAGCGGTTCTTCTAACACCACCCTGGTGCCGCTGGCAAATTTGGTGCTGGGCGGCAGCGGGGCTAGCCGCACGGTCACGGTCACGCCGGCGGCGGATCAATTTGGCACCACCACGATCACCCTCACAGTCAATGATGGCACCACCAGCACATCAGATACATTCGATGTCATCGTGCGGCCCATCGCAGACACGCCAAGCATCACCAACGTCACGACGAATGAAGACACGCAGAGCACCACCGGCCTAGTCATCAGCCGCAATCCGGTGGATGGCTCTGAGGTGACGCATTTCAAAATCACGGGCATCACCAATGGCACGCTTTTCCAGAACGATGGCGCCACGCCGATCAGCAATGGGGCTTTCATCGCCTTCGGCCAAGCGAGCGCTGGCCTGAAGTTCATGCCGCCCACGGATTTCAACGGCACGGGCAACATCACGGTGCAAGCCAGCACCTCCAGCACGAACGCAGGTCTAGGCGGCAGCACGGTAACGGCCACCATCACGGTGAATCCAGTCAACGATGCGCCTAGCTTTACCATAGGCCCTAACCAGTCTGCGCCGTATCAAACCTCCACGCAACAAACCCTAACTGGCTGGGCCACCAGCCTGAGCAAAGGCCCTGCGAATGAATCTGCGCAGACGCTAAGTTTCCAAATCACGAACAATACCAATGCCGCGCTCTTCACCGTGGCACCTAGCATTAACCCGGCGGGCAATCTCACTTACACCCCGACTGGCAACTCCGGCACCGCCACCATCAGCGTCGTATTGCAAGACAACGGCGGCACTGCCAGTGGCGGCGTGGACACCAGCGCAGTGCAGACATTTACCATCACAGTGCTCACAGGGCCGGACATTACGGTGTTCAATGGAGCCAGCACCGCCGCTGCGGATGAACGTACTGACAATGTGGGCACGTTCAGTTTCCCTGACACCAATAACCTCGCCAGCAGCGCTCCGCAGACGTTCACGATCAAAAACACAGGCCCGGCTAATCTGACGGGCTTGGTGCTCAGTAAATCAGGCGCCAACGCCAGTGACTATACTTTCAGTGCTTTGGGTGCCAGCACGTTAGCGCTGAATACCACCACCACATTTACCGTGACCTTCACGCCATCGGCTATCGGCACACGGACCGCCACGGTGACCATCGCCAGCAACGACCCGGACGAGAATCCATTTGAGATCAACCTCACGGGTGTCGGCGTAAACACCGCGCCTGTGGCCGCTGCGCAAAGCGTGACTACCGATGAAGACATCAACAAAGCCATCACCCTAACCGCCACGGATGCTGAGTCGATCCCTCTGACCTACAATGTCCTCTCTGGTCCCAGTCATGGAAGCCTAACAGGCACTGCACCCAATGTAACCTACGTGCCCACTGGCAACTATAACGGCCCGGACAGCTTCACGTTTAAGGCCAACGATGGTTTCCTGGACTCTAACACGGCCACTGTCTCCATCACGGTGAATGCCGTGAATGACCCGCCCATTGCGGAGAACCGCACCTATACGATAACCGAAGGCGGCAACTTGCGTGTTCTCCTCAGTGCTTCAGATGCAGACAATGACAATTTAAGCTATTACTCTCAAGGGGCTACATCTACTGGCACAAACTCGGGGATATGGCTTTGGAAAATTCTAGATACGTCCACCCAGAAAATTGCTCCCACGCGGGTCTCCTATACGTCCTTGGACTTTTTCGGCACGACTGTCTTTAGCTTCCAGGTTTCCGATGGACAAACGCTGAGCAACGTGGCGACCATCACCGTCATTGTCCTGCCAGTAAATGACGAGCCTGTGGCCGCAGCACAGTCCGTTAGCACGAGAGAAGATGTTTCAAAGGATATTATCTTAACAGGCGAAGACGTTGACGGAGACCAGATAACCTTCAGCATAGCAGAGATTCCTTTCCATGGTAGCCTGAGCGGGACTGCTCCAAACGTCCGCTACACCCCTGAACTAAATTACAACGGCCCGGACAGTTTTACATTCAAGGTGAATGACGGCACCGTAGATTCTTTTGCCGCAACAGTCTCCATCAATGTAACTCCCGTGAATGACACGCCGACGCTATTGCTCGCCATTTCAAACGTGCTGCAAACGCGCCCCGCCCTAACTTCCACGGAAAACTTGTCCTCACACTTCAGCGATGCGGAAACGGCCAGCACAGCGCTCGTTTACAGCATCACTAACAGCACACTTCCAGGGTTCTACACCGCATCGATTGTGGACGCCACCTTAACACTCACAAGCACCGCGCCCGGCATCACCACATTTACCGTGCGTGCCACCGATCCCCGCGGACTTTTTGCCGAGACGACATTTACCTACCGCGTCAAGCATCTGCCGGAAGTCGTGGGGAGCATTCCGAATCAAGTCACCAGCATCGGCACGCCGCTGAGCCTTGATGTAGCATCGTATTTCCAAGACAAAGATAGCGACTCCATCACCTACAGCATCGTTGCCAATACGATCCCCGCCGTCTCCGCCGCCAGCCTCACAGACTCCACGCTGAGCCTCAGCGCCCTCATGCTAGGCAGCACGAACCTCACCCTCCGCGCCACGGATAGCGATGGCGGAACGGCGGAAACGTCGTTCAAATTTACCATCGGCACGGTCTTCCCTACGGTGACATCCGCAGGCACCCTAACACTGGAACGGCAAACGGGTTTGTTCGTGCAGACAGTGCAGATCAAAAACACTACCGCGCGTCCTAGTACAGGCTTCCGGCTCTGCGTCACGGGCCTGTCCGCAGGCGTCACGCTCTACAGCGCCAGTTCCGCACCTGGGGTGACTCCGGCTTATGTGGACTATCCTTACGCCATGACTGTGGATCAGATCGCCACGCTGACCCTGACCTATCTGGTGCCCAATCGGATGACTAATTTCACGCCAGTGTTGACGGTGAAGAATATCCCCAGCGGCAGCGGCTCCACTGCGGGCACAGGCGCTGGTCTAGCCGTGGAGCGCCTCGTGCGCCTAGGGCCAGATGCGCTGCTGCTAGAGTTCAGCGCGGTGGCGGGACATTGGTATCAGATCGAATATAGCAGTGACCTGATGACCTGGAAACTCAGCCCCACCCCCATCCTCGCTGGTGCTAACCGTGTCCAGTGGATCGACCGCGGGCCTGCCTACACCGATAGCCCTCCTAGCACCGCCACCACGCGCTATTACCGGGTCCGGGAAATCGTGCGCTAACCTACGGCTGAATTCACTTTTAAATTAGAAACACTATGATGAATACCCCTTCTCTCAACGGTGCGCGCCTTGGTGGCCTCGCATTCACCACGCTTTTCCTGACGCATGCCACCGCCGGAGAAGCCCTAGGCAAGGCCCCCAGCGCTAAGCAGCCCGTGCTGCCACCCGTGCCTGTGGTCACTAGCCGCTCCCATTTCAGCATCAACGCAGGTGCTGCCTACCGCAGCATTGGCGACGTGCGCTTCTTGACTGGCTCCCAGTCAGGCTCGGTTGATTTACCCTTCCTCGCCAGTGCTCTCGGCCACACGCCTGCGAGCGTGGGCAATGCCAACACCTACGCGGATCGGGTCTATCGTGATGGCAACGTCCACCAAGATGGGGGCACGCCTGCCGATGGCCTCACAGGCTACTGGGGTTACCAAAATGCCAGCCAGCTTTCCGCTAACACGCTCACTTTCCACGGAGAAAACCCCAGCGCCATCAACGGTGGCGGCTCCCGCAGCAACCGCAGCGCCGGCTCCTGGGACACGGATGGCGATGGCGTGGCCCCTGTGATCCAGCTCGACTACAGCTATGATCTCCGCCCCAATCTCAGCGCGGGATTCAGCCTGCAATATAGCTTCCTCAGCTTCGATGGCCGCCAGAGCGGTAGCAATTTTAGCGCCACGCAGACGGAGAGCACCACCGAGGCCAACGTCACGGACACCTACGAGACCACTGGCCTCGTCATCCCGCTCTCCCCGTATCAAGGCACC
This sequence comes from Verrucomicrobiales bacterium, assembly GCA_043757865.1. Classification (GTDB taxonomy): domain Bacteria; phylum Verrucomicrobiota; class Verrucomicrobiia; order Verrucomicrobiales; family V1-33; genus JAGNEJ01. The sequence continues at coordinate 17,965 of JAYVOP010000082.1, forward strand.
CTAGCTGGTCCTGGCGTGCTCATTTCTAACAAGCCGTCAAGCCGCAGCTTGGGCAACGGACGCTTGCTCGACAGCAGCCGCGTCAGCTTCTTTAATCAGATTGAAGAAAGCCTGGACGTGCGCCTGCACACGCTCACGTTAGGCCCCACCCTGGGCACCAAAGTTGGCCGGGTGGGCTGCTCTTTCGGCTCCGGCTTGGCTTTAAACATCGTTGATTGGACGGCCACGCACCAAGAAACGCTCTACATTCAACGGGACCACGGCCCGGCCAAAATCTATCAACGCTGGAACGACCGTGCCAGCAAGACCAACGTCCTCCCGGGCATCTACGTCCAGGGTGCGGCTAGCATCTCCCTGACAGATCATTTCACGTTCACGGTCTTTGGAAATTACGACTGGAGCCGCAGCCTCACTGGGCACGTCGGCCCCAGTCATTTCACGATTGATCCGAGTGGCTGGATGCTGGGCGGAATGTTTGGGTATGCATTTTGATTCGCCCTATGCCCTTACCCATTCCTAACGCCACCGATGGGCTCACGCGGCTCACCCACATTGTCCGTGATCTCCGCAGCCCTGGCGGCTGTCCGTGGGACCAAGAGCAGACGCATTTATCCCTGGGGACGAACCTCCTAGAGGAAGCCTATGAAACGCTGGAAGCCATCCAGGAGGCAGATCCCACGCATCTCTGCGAGGAGTTAGGGGATCTGCTGTTGCAGGTCGTGCTGCATGGCCAGATCGCCTCGGAGGTGGGGGATTTCACGCTGGATAAAATTGCCCATGGCATCGCTGAGAAGCTGATCCGGCGGCATCCGCACGTCTACGGCAGCAGTGGCGTGAGCGATACTGCGGGCGTGCTCCAGCAATGGGATGAGATTAAAAAAGCCGAGCGAGGAAATCGACCCCAAGCCTTTCTCGACGGCATTACCAAAGCCCTGCCCAGCCTCACGCGCGCGGCCAAACTGCAAAAGAAGGCCGCCAAAGTGGGTTTCGATTGGCCAGATACCGTCGGCATCGTGGCCAAGATCCGTGAGGAACTAGTCGAGACTGAAGTAGAAATGGCCAAGGGCGATGCGGTAGCCACGGCGGCGGAAATAGGTGATCTGCTCTTCTCCGTGGTGAACCTCGCCCGGAAGTTAGGCCACGATCCGGAGGTCCTGCTGACCGCTACCAATACGAAATTTACCGACCGCTTCCACGCCATGGAAACGAGCCTCCAGCACACCAGCACCCCGTTAGGCCAAGCCGACGTGGACACCATGGAAGCCCACTGGGAAAGGGCTAAACGGCAAGAGACTGCGAGAGAACCGTGAATGGGATGAGTCTCCTGCCAGATTGATCTCAGTGCGGCGTGAGGATCAGGAAAAATCACACTTTTCCATTTGCAATCACTCTTCGGGTTCCTACCATTCGCCCCTCCCGCGCCACAGCGCATTTTTATCATCCTCAATCAGCATCAACACCATGGGTTCTCTAAAAAAGAGACGGAAGACTAAGATCAACAAGCATAAGCGTAAAAAGCGGATGCGTGCGAACCGTCATAAGAAGCGTCTGCGCTACAAGTCCTAACGCTGGCGGGCTGAGTCGTCGTCTGGCCCCAGGCATTCGATCCCAGTCTCATGGTTCCTTGGCCTTCATGCCAAGATCAGGCGTGCCGCATCAGCCTTCAGTCATGCGTAGCAATTCTCCACGAACGAGCCGAACATCCTGGCAACAGGGTCTCGGCTCGTTGTTGTGTCTGGCCGGACTGAGCGGTGCCGAGTGGCCCGCCACTGCGGGCTGGGAGCAGGTCCAACGGAGTGCTGAGGTGCAGCGGCTCCAGCCTGCGGGCCGCCAGCGCGCTAACGCCCTCGCCTTATTTTGGCGGGGTCTGCGGGAGGAGCAACGAGGCCTGAAAGAATCCGCTCTGGCGACTTACCAAGCCGCCATGGCCTTGGATCTGCATAACGTGAAACTGGCGGTCCGCATGGCGGGGCTGATGGCGGGCATGGGAAAATACAATGCCGCGCTAGCGCTAATGGAGCAGGCCAAGCTGGATAATGTGGAGCACCCCGCCGCCTGGCTAGAGCTGTGCCGCTATTGTCTGCGGGAACACCACGGAGCCGCTGAACTCAAGGCCAAGGCGCTCCAAGTGGCTAAGCAAGCGGTGGAGATTTTCCCTAACGAGGTGGCCTGCTATCGGCAGCTCATGGATGCCTATGAACAACTCCAGGTCGCCAGCCCCCGCACCAAAGCCCGGGAGGTGCTCGCGCGCGCTGCGCAGGCGACTTCCACGGACCCTTCTTTCTGGCTCGCATTGATCGCCCCGGCGCGTGCGGCCTATCCGTTAGACGATCCCGACTCGCGCGCTGCTAATTTGGAGGAGATTCTGCATTTCGTAGTCAAAGCGGAGCAATTCGCTGGACCGGATGCAGCGGTGCAGGAACGCCTAGCCTATTTTTATCAAGACTATGCGGCTCATTTAAAATCCATGACGTTAGGGAAACGAGCCGTGCCGTGGTTCGAGCTTTTAACCAACCAGCATCCCGAAAATCTGCCCGCGCGTCGGGCCTATGCGGCCTTGCTGCGGCAAATGGGGGAGGCGGAACGGGCGCAGGAAATGTTTACCGAATTAGTGCGGATCGACCCGCAAGACCTCACGTCCCACCGGGCGCTGCTCAAGGCAGCGGAGCAGGCGCATGATGCTAGGGGCATCATCACCCACCGCACGGAACTCATCCGTTGGGAAGGTGGCCAGTTAGGAGCATGGCTGGATCTAGCCGCTGCCATGGTTCAGGAACATCAGCCACAGGCCGCCTGGAGCTTGCTGAAGCGGGCGCGCTTCGCCTATCCTGAGGAGGCGGTGTTGCTGCTGGAAATGGCCCGCGTGGAGAGCGATGACGCGGCGGCTTTCACTACCTTCCAAGCCGCCGTGGCCTTGGCGGAAAAGTATCCTGACGCAGCCTCCCATCCGCGCAATGCCACGCTGCTCAGCGATGGCGAGGCGTATTGCTTCGGAGCCGCCCTAGCGGCTAAACAGCCGAACGAAGCCGAGCACGCCGCGGCTTGGTTCCGCCGCGCCATGACCGTAGCCCAGCCGCAGACATCGGACCTCACGGCCCGTTGTTCCCATGGGCTGGCCACGCTCTGGCTCGCCCGCCGTGAACACTGGGAGGAAGCGGGGGAACTGCTGCGCACAGCTCAGTCGCTAGTGCCAGATTCTCCGCTCTACCAAGCCGCCCTAACGACGTATGAAAAGGGGCGTAAACCATGAGCTTGCCGAGCTTCGACGAATTGCTGGCCCGCCCGCAACCCTTGTTAGCGCTGGCTCCCATGCAGGATGTGACGGACCTGCCCTTCTGGCGGCTGATGACGCAGTATGGCGGGGCGGATGTTTACTACACGGAATATTTCCGCGTGCATGTGGACTCGAAATTAGACAAGTACATCCTCGCTAGCATCGTCGAAAATCCCACTGGCCAGCCCGTCATCGCCCAACTTATCGGCAATGACATCCCCGCGTTAGTCCGCAGCGCGCGGGAACTCCAGCACTACGACATCGCGGCGGTGGATCTAAATCTCGGCTGCCCTGCGCCCATCGTGTATCGCAAGTGTGCGGGCGGCGGCCTGCTGCGCGAGCCAGAGCGGATCGACCGCATTCTCGGAGCCATGCGCGAGGCCTTGGCGACGACAAAATTCACCGTCAAGACTCGGTTAGGCTTCGATGATGAAGCCACGCTGGACGTGCTCCTGCCCATCTTTGCCAAACACGCCATCGACCTCCTTACCGTGCATGGCCGGACCGTGGCGCAGATGTATCGGAATGGGGTCAACTACGACCGCATCGCCCAAGCCGCTGCGGCCTTAACGTGCCCGGTGCTAGCCAATGGTAATATCGATTCTTTCACGCGCGCAGCGGAGGTCTTGCGCCACACGGGCGTGCGCGGGCTGATGATTGGCCGGGGAGCCATCCGCAATCCGTGGCTCTTTACCCAGATCCGCCAGCACTTGCTAGGCCAACCCGTCGCTCTGCCCACGGGACACATGGTGCTGCATTACCTAACCGAGCTGTATGCGGCGGTAACGCTCCCCGGACGGGAGATCGATCAGGTGCAGAAAATGAAAAAGTATCTGGGCTTCCTGGGCGTGGGCGTGGAGCCTAGCGGCCAGTTTCTCCACACCATCCGCCGCGTCACCAGCAAGGCCGATTTCTTTACCACCTGTCGCCAGTATCTGGATCACGCGGAGCCCATGCCGCTAGTGCCGTTTCCCGATTAACTCAGGATGCCGTGCGCCACGCTGCCATGCACATCCGTAAGGCGGAATTGCCGACCTTGGTAGCGGTAAGTAAGGGCCTCATGATTCAAGCCGCAGAGGTGCAGCATGGTGGCCTGCATGTCGTGGACATGCACGCCGTCTTGCACGATATTCCAGGCAAAATCATCCGTCTCGCCATGCACGTGTCCGCCCTTCACGCCTGCACCTGCTAACCACCAACTGTAGGCGCGGCCAAAGTGATCCCGCCCCTGTGGCTTCACCGGATCGCCTTGGCCAAAGGGCGTGCGCCCGAACTCTCCGCCCCACTGCACCAGCGTATCCTCTAGCAGTCCGCGTTCTTTCAAGTCCATGACTAACGCTGCGGATGGCGCATCCGTATCCCGACATTGTTCCTCTAACTGAGTGAATAAATTCCCATGCTGATCCCAGCCGCTATGCATCAACTGCACAAAGCGCACGCCCCGTTCTAACAGCCTGCGAGCGATCAAACAGTTATTGGCAAAGGTGCCTTTCACCAGGGCATCCGGCCCATATCGAGCAATGACATGGGCGGGTTCCTTTGAGAAATCTAGCAGATCCGGCACGCTGGCTTGCATCCGATAAGCCATCTCATATTGGGCGATGCGGGTCTCGATCTCCGGGTCGCCATAGTCTTGTAAATGTTGTTGATTCATCGCCTGGAGATCATCCAGCAGCACGCGGCGTTGGGGCCTACTCATCCCCGCCGGATTCTCTAAATAGGGCACGGGGTCACCCACATTCCGAAACCGCACCCCTTGATAACGGCTCGGCAAAAAACCGCTGCCCCAGTAGTAATCATAGAAAAGCTGCCCACACGTGCGCCCTTTATCAGAGGAGGTCATGGCCACGAAGGCGGGTAGCTCGCTGGACTCACAGCCCAGGCCATAGCTCAGCCACGACCCCATGCTCGGGCGGCCTGGGACTTGCGCGCCAGTCATAAAGAAAGTCACGCCAGGGGCATGATTCACCGCCTCCGTGTTCATGCTGCGCACCACACAGATGTCATCTGCCAGCGCCCCGATGTTCGGCAGCATGGTGCTCAGTTCCAGCCCACTGCGGCCATAGCGCGCGAAGGGTTTGATGGGCGGCGTGATCGGCCATTTGGCATTGCCAGAGGTCATGGTGGAGAGCCTTGTGGTGCCGCGCACACTAGCCGGGATGTCTTGGCCCGCCATTTTTTGCAGCATGGGCTTAGGATCAAAGAGATCCACATGGGAGGGCCCGCCACCTTGCCACAGACACACCACCCGTTTGGCTTTCGCTGGGAAATGCGGTCCACTGGGGAGGCCCGCGTCCGCCGCTGCCGCATTATTTCCTAGCAAGGAACTGAGCGCCAACGCGCCCAGCCCGTGACTAGCCGAGCCAAAGAATTGGCGACGCGTAACCCGTTGGTAATTAAGGAGAATTTCAGAATGCATGACAGCCCTACCCAATGCAGGGCGGGAGAAAATACAAGTTCGTGAGTGCGGAGCCTCCTTCGCTCCCCAGGAGTGGCTCCTGCCAGGAGCCATCTCTTTACCCGCCCCGCCGCAGTCCATAGCCGCACACCTTGAAGAAAGGGCGGCTGGAAGCGCGCCACTCCCAGTGCCTTACCTATTACTCAGCTGCTCGTGCGCTATGGGCTATAGGCATGCGAGGAACCCCAAGCTCAGCGACGGCGGAGAGCGGCCCAGCACCTGCACGGTGGGGGAAAGGTTGAGGCAGGAGCAGGGCCGTGACAGCCGCAGCCGTGTGCTGCGGCGCATGGTCAGACGTTGCGAATTTCACGGTTTGGTGCTGACGGATGAAGGCGGTTGAGCTACGAGTCCGAGTTTGAGATGCGGGCCGCTGTGGATGATTGATGCATAGGCAGGAATAGGAAGAGCCATGAAAGGGGGCGGCATAGACACAGGCTTCGCGACGCCGGGTACTCGTCCGCCCAAAAACCCTGGCAACTGCAACCCGTTAGTCACCTCGAGAAAGTAAACACCCTGGAACTTCTCCCAGTCATCCGGCCTGAGCGCACTGCCCTGAGCGATGCGTGTCCGCAACAGCCACGCCGTCCACCACTCGACTCCGTGCTGGGTGGAAATAAGAGAGCGGTCGGGCGCGGGGATAAGCGGACGCAAGCTGGCTAATTCCGTCAAAGCTGCGTCGCTCAAGACGGGGCGTTCTCCCGTGAGCAGCTTGGGCAAGGTCGGGCCAATTAAAATCAACAGTGTTACGCCGAGCACGAGGTTCCGCGGCCAGCGTGTGGTGATATGCAGCAGGGCAAAACCACCCGCCAGAACTCCCGGAATCAAAGCGATGAGTTGAAAGCGCATCGCTTTCTCGAAAGGGAACCACGGGCCACTCAGCGTCAGTGCTGTCAAGGCACAGCCAGCGACTACAGCGGCGTCAGCCGCACGAATTTCCCTCCGTGCCCGCCAGACGATCCAAAGTGCCGGGAGGGTGGCGACCGCAAACAGCACTAATGGCAAACTCCGAAACAGCATAAACGCACCACCCGGCATCGGCATCGGCATCGGTGGGGCACTGACGAAATCAGCCGGATTCGTTGCCGCTCCTACGAGGCGATGCACTCGTGCCGCGTCAAACTTCCAAAGCACCAGCAATACAGAGAGTATGAGCACCACCGCTGCGCCGACCGCCCAAATTACAGTCGCGCGTTGCAGCCGACCTCCAAAAGCAAACCAAAACAACACAATGACACCGGCAAGCAGAAGCGCCGAGCCGAGCACCCCGATGTGCGTGAGACCTAGCAATGCGACGCAAGCCAGCATCCACAAGCCGCTCCGGGCATCGTGCCGCTCCAGCCATGCGTGCAAAGCAAGGGCAAAAGCCGCCAGCCAAACGAGCGCCAGCGAGTTCTTTTGATAGTCGCCCACCATCCCCATCAGCGGGGCAGATAGCACCGCGAGAGCCGCCGCCGCCAACGGCACCGCATGGCATGGCCTGCCCAGATGAGTCGCCCAGCGTCGTGTGAGCACAAAGACAGGCAACCCCGCCAGCGGCGGCAAGACCGCGTCGCAACATTTCACCGCCAGCATGATGGCAGCATCGGGAGGCTGTGCAAACACCGCCGAAATCAGCCATGCCAGCGCTGCATGAAGGTGGAACACCAGCGGCATATCAGGAATGCCAAGTGCCCCGCGCTCCAAAAGTGCCCGTGCCTGAACGAGGTAATAGGCACCGTTGATACCGGGCATCCAAGGAGTGGAAAACAAAAGCCACGCCCGCACTGCGACACCCGCCACGATAATCGCCCAGAGAGCCATCCTGAAGCGCCGAGCGAGTGATAGAAATGTGAAAGTCATTCCAATTTTGTGTAAGTTAGGGGTGACGTGAACGACGCCTAACATTACACTGTCCTTATCCCGTAAAAAATTTGCAAAAATATTGCGTTGTATCCGACAAATTGCGTTTTTTTTGGAGCATGAGCGTTGATGACGAAAATGTAGATAAGTATTTCAGAATAGCCGACAAATGACAAGAAGTATCTTGGATGGAAGATAACTCTACGCTGTCATTCGCGGTTTAGGGCCGGAGGGTACCAATGCCAGTGCTCATTCAGGGTGGGTCGATGGCAAATCCGCGCACCATTTTCCTGCCCTCCGTTCAGAGTTATTCACTTCTTCCCTAGCTTACTTTTGAGCTTGCTCCAAAAGCCGTCCATGTCGTCGTCCTTCATTTCGGCGGCTTTCTTTTTGCTCTCTTCGGCTAGGAGTTTCAGGCGGTTATCTAGCTCTTTGCGCCGTTCTTCTTCGGCGTTGGCTTTGGGGGTCATCCGGGCGGGCACATCCACCTTTGGGGTGGTCTTGGAGGCTACGGGCGGGCGCTCGGTGCCGGGCTCGCGGGGTTCGTCGGTGGGGGTGGGGCCGTAGGTGTCCACAGGGATGGAGGCCATCTCCCCATGGCCCCCCAAGTTACGGTGCTCGGCTATGAAAACGCGGGGGCTGTAATAGTTAGAGTAATCTTGGGCAAAGGAACTGCGGGCCATCCCGATCTTGAGGTTTTTCCGAATTTCCAAATGCAGGTGCGCAGCATACACGCCGTGGCAGTTACCAATGGTGCCGATCTGTTGGCCGCGTTTCACGACTTGATACATGCGGGCTTGGCGCTTGTCCAAGTGGCCGTAGAGGCTATCGATGTAAGTCGTAATGCCGCTGCTATCCCGATAGGCATGGCGCACGATGACGACGTTGCCCCAGCGGCGTTTATAGTCATCTGAGAAGACCACGACGCCATCTGCGATTGCATAAACGGGATCTCCCAAATCCGTGTCGCCACCGTTATTGCCATTCCAGTCTTCGCCTTGGTGGCCATTGGGCCAATACCCACGGAAAATGTAATAGCCCTTGGCATCCGGCTTGCCGACGGCTTGGTCAAAGCCGTCTGCGAGCGGGACTTTTATGGAATAGCCAGCCTGCACGCAGGGCGCGCAGGCTAACACGCTCAGGAGTAGGAAGCTAGCGAATCTCATACTTGGCTATAAATCGGCTGCCACGGTGGTGCCAGCGAAAATCTGCGCGCGGAGGATTTTTGCCCGGTTAGGGAAATTCTTCTTTGCGCGGAGTTGCTTGCGGGCGGCAGTGGGTCAAGGCTGCGGCCATGCGATCCTCAGCAGCCTTGGCATTTCCTCTTGGTCATCAGATGATCCTCGCTTCGGCAGGATCAGGTAAGACGCATGATCTGACGACGCGGTTCCTCACGTTGATGGCCGCCGGAGTGGCTCCAGAGCGGATCATTGCGCTGACGTTTTCCAAGAAAGCAGCGGGGGAATTCTTCGCACGGATTCTCCGGCGGCTGGCGGACGCAGCGAGTAGTGAGGAAAGTGCGGCGGCTCTGGAATCAGCCATGGAGGAGCAGGAAAGGCAGCATGGCCAACACCTGGGGCAGGCGGATGCGGCTAGCGGACGCGCCCCGCTCACCCAAGTGAGGGCGCAGGCGTTGCTAGTGGAATTAGTGCGGCAACTGCATCGGCTGATGCTGGGGACCATGGATAGTTTCTTCATCCGTATGGCGCGGGCGATGCCGCTGGAGTTAGGGTTGAGCGGGGATTTTTCCATGCTGGACGAGCCCCAGAAGCTAGCGGCTAGGCAACGGATCTATCAGCAGATCTTCACGGCCCGCAGCACGCCCCGGGCAGATCAGCAGGAGTTCATCCGTGCCTTCCAGCAGGCCACGCATGGGCGGGAGGAGGCGGGGATGGTGCGGAATCTGAATCTGTTTTTGAAAGACTGTGAGGGTTATTTCACCGAGGCCCGCCCGCCGCAGCACTGGGGCCAGCCGCAGCGGATCTGGCGCGATGGTGGGGCCCCACGGGAGGTGGGAATGTCCACGGCCCAAGCGGCGGCGGCGGCGTTGGTGTGGTTAGAGTTAGGGAAACATCCGTTTAACAATAAGCAGTTAGGCGCAGTGCAGGCTTATTTAGAAGCCATGTTAGAGCATGGTCCGCTGCAACCCTTACCCTTGGCCGTGCAGGGCTTCGCCAAGAAGCTCTACGAAATTTATCCTGACCTGCAACGTGGCTCGGCCATCATCACGCTGTGGAAAAAAGTAACATTAGCCCCGCCGTGTTGTCAGCATCTCCTGGACGTGGTGGATGCGCAGTTGCAGGAAGATTTAGCCGCTGGCTGCCAGCAGATGCAGGGCGTCTGGCGGATTCTGCATCGCTATGACCAACATTATGAAATGCTGATCCGCCAGCCCGGCCAACTGACTTTCAGTGATGTGCAACAACTGTTGACGGGCGAGTTAGCAGCCGTTCATGCGGAAGATCCGCAGGCGCAGGGCTTCGCGCGGGAGCTGTTAGATTTCCGCTTGGATGCGCAGTATGACCATTGGTTGCTGGATGAATTTCAGGATACCAATGGCCGCCAATGGCGCATCCTGGAGCCGTTGTTAGCAGAGGTGCTCCAAGATGATACGGGCCTGCGCACGTTCTTTGCCGTGGGGGATGTGAAGCAGGCGGTCCACATGTGGAGGGGCTCGGACCCGGATCTGAGCGGGCGGTTGCTAGAGCGCTACAATCAGCCTGGGAGCAGTGCTCCAGCCCGCATCGCCACGTTGGCCAAGGCGGTGTCCTGGCGTTGTGCGCCCACAGTGTTGGCTTTGGCCAATGCGGTTCTAACAGATCAACGAGCACTGGACGAATGGCTGCCGCCGGGCACGCTGGCGCGCGGTTGGAACTATCTGCCCCATGCGGCGGCTGAAAAAAATCTAGGTCTCACGGGCCATGCGCAAGTGCTGGTGGCCACGCAGCCGGAGGATGCGGAGGAGAGCAAGGAGGGGCAGTGCTACCAAGTGATTGCCGCGCAGCTCCGAGCGTTAGATCCGTTGGCGCGCGGGCTTTCCTGTGCGGTGCTAGTAAAGAAAAATAAGCAGGTGCTAGCAGCGGCAGAGGCGCTGCGCAGTCTCACGGGGCTGCGCATCACCTGCGAGACGGAGGCGGTCATCGTCAAGCGCGATCCCGCCACGGCGGGCCTGTTGGACCTGCTGCGGCTAGCCGCGCATCCAGGGCATAGTTTAGCGCGGCGGCATTTAGAAATGTCCCCTTGGTTAGAGGTGGCAGCCCAACGGTTCCCCGCAGCGGCGGCCAATCCCATGCCCCTGGCTGCGAGTGAGGTGCGACGCCAAGTGGCCCACACGGGCGTGGCGGCCACGCTGCGCAGTTGGACGCAGGCGCTCTGCACGCTGCGGCCTGCATTGCCAGCGTTTTCACGGGAGCGGTTGGAGGATCTCCTCAGCGTGGCCACCACGTATGATGCCACGGGCAGCCGAGACCTGGATGTCTTTATCCTGCTCGCGGAGGAGCACACCATGCGGCAGGCCTCGGCCCCGCAGTCCATCCAAGTGATGACCATTTTCAAGGCCAAGGGATTGGAGTGGGACGTGGTGTTCTTAACGGGTCTGGAGGGGAAAGGGAAAGAGGATACCTACGCGGTAGCCTACGATGAGGAACGCCATTTAGAGTGGATCACGCAAACCCCTAGTAAGAGCCTAGCACTGCTGAATCCCACGCTCAAAGCCACGGAGGAGGCCCGCGCCCGCTGGGCGTGGCGGCAAAATATTTGCCTGCTTTACGTGGCCCTAACGCGAGCGAAACGCGCCACCCATGTCGTCCTGCCGCAACCACCGAAGACCTCCACGGCGGTAAATTTAGCCACCTTGCTCCACGCCGTTTTACCTCCTCCCACGGAGGTGATTTTAACCTGGGATGGCGTCTCCGCGCAGCAGCTCTGGCAGGCGGAAGACAGCACGCCGGAGTGGTATCTGGAGCATCCCCTGCGGCCCGCCGAGCCCCTTCCGCATTGTGGGCACGCTCCCGTGCCCGCCCGCCTGCGTACACCACGATTGCCGAAACGCCGCCCTTCTGACCATCCGCCGCAGAGCTTCTTTTCCCGAGAGCGACATTACGCCATGGG
>JAYVOP010000083.1:0-8069 GCA_043757865.1 Verrucomicrobiales bacterium
CCACGGACCAAGAGAAGGCCGTGCGCGTGATGCAGAAATATGATCTCCTCACGCTCCCCGTGGTGGATGAAGAAGGGCGGCTCTTAGGCGTGATCACGCCGGATGATGCGTTGGACATTCAAGAGGAGGAAAATACGGAAGACTTAGAACGGCAGAGCGGCATTGCGGGCGAGACCTCGGATGAGACGTATTTAAATACGCCAGTGCTGCGCCACGTGCGGCGGCGCATCGGCTGGATTGTTTCTCTAGCCTTCTTCGGACTCATTGCGGGCTATCTCATTTACTCATTTCAAAACGTGCTAGGCAGCGTCTTCGTCCTCAGTATTTACATGCCCATGGTCGTAGCCGCAGGCGGAAACACTGGCGGCCAAGCGGCCACCATGGTCATCCGCGCCATGTCCATAGGCGAGCTGCATCCGCAGGAATTCCTCCGCGTGGCGGGCAAGGAATTTTGTGTCGGCCTACTCGTCGGCACCGTCCTGGCCATTTGTATGGCGGTGCAGATTCGCTGGTTCATGCCCGCTGGCACCGTCTTACCAGCCAATATCACTTTGGAAAAATTTGCGTTAGTAGTCAGTCTTTCGCTCCTATGTCAAATCACCGCCAGCACATTGATTGGCGCTACGCTGCCCATCGCAGCTAGGATTGCGAAGCTGGACCCCGCCGTCATGTCCTCCCCCGCCATCACTAGCATGGTGGATGCGACGGGCTTGTTAATCTATTTCAATTTAGCCAAATGCATCTTAGGCGTCGGCTAGATAAATGAATTTTTTTTGACTATCTGCATAAATTTTTGATATTTGTGCAGCCGTTGATTGGCACGCAGACTGCAAAGCATAGATTCCGTTGCTCAAGCTGGGCACCCTTTAACCTAAACACCTAAATTAATGAAACAAATATCGTCCCTTCTGCTTACCACTGTCAGTGCCCTCAGCCTCGTCAACCCGGTCTGCGCAGGCACCGCGCCGGCCGCCAAAGGCCCGGTCACCCCTCCCGTGCCTGCGGCGGAAAAGAACCCCCTTTCCTTTATGGATGGGAAATTGGTCTTCGATGTGCAAGAACGTCTGCGCTTTGAAGCACGGGAAAATAACTTTGATTTTAACAACAAAGTGGATTCCCTCACGGATGATTCCTGGCTGCTGGAGCGCACCCGCGTGGGCATCAAACTAGCCCCGCTAGACTGGCTCACGATCTATGCCCAAGTGCAAGACACCCGTGAGTTTGGCTCGGATCGTCCGAACGTGATCGGCCAACTGGGAGCGGAGGGCGATGACTCGCTAGACTTGCGCCAAGGCTACGTAGAAATCGGAGATCCCAAAGGCCTCAGCCTCAAAGTAGGTCGCCAAATCCTTTCCTATGGCAACGAACGCCTCGTCGGCCCGCTCGATTGGTCGAATCCCTCCCGCTCATTCGATGCCGTAAAACTTCGCTATGTAGGCACGAACTACACCATGGACCTCTTCAGCTCCTCCGTCGTGAAATTTGAAGATCACAAATTTAACAAATCAGACTGGATCAATTCCGATGCCACCCGGAACCAAATTTTCAGCGGAGCTTATTTCACTACCAGCGCCTTGGATTTCCAAGCCACAGAGCTGTATGCCTTCCAACTCCATGAAGAATATCCCGTAGGCGACACGGACTTTTTCACGTTAGGCACGCACCTCAAAGGTGATCCGAAAAAGCTGGGCGGCATTGACTATGATGTGGAAGCGGCCATCCAATTTGGCGATTTAAAAGGAAAAGATCTCAGCGCCTATGCCGTCCATGCCGGGATCGGTTATAACTGGCTGGATCTAAGCCTGAAGCCGCGCGTAGGCATCGAGTATAACTATGGCTCGGGCGATGATAACGCGACGGATAACGAAGTGGGCACCTTCCAAAATCTCTTCCCCACCAACCACCCATTCTACGGCTACATGGACACCTTTAGCTGGCAGAACATGCAAGAGGTGGCCTTCACTTCTAGCATCATGCCCACCAAGACCATCAAGATCTCCGCAGACTACCACGTGCTCTGGTTAGCCGATACCAACGATGCGTGGTATCGCGCCAATGGCACCGCCACCGTCCGCCCGATCACGGCGGGAGCCAGCAGCTTTGCCGGATCCGAACTCGACCTCACGGCCAGTTGGAAAGCGTGCAAAAACCTCAGCTTCCTCGTCGGTTATAGCCACTTTTTTGCTGGCAGTTACTTAGGGGACACAGGCGCGAAGTCTGATGCCGACTTCGGCTACGTCCAAGCCACCATCGAGTTCTAGGATTCCGCAGTGGCCCTCTGGTTGGCAGGCCTAGCTTTACGCTCTGCCCTGCCGCCAGCGCGGGACTCGTCGCGCGCTAGCGGCTAGATCACCCCTTTAGAACTGGGGATGCCAACCACGCGCGGATCGTGCTGCATGGCCGCATCCAGCGCCCGGGCGAGTCCTTTGAACACGGCCTCAGACATGTGATGTGCGTCCCGCCCGTAGAGGATTTCTACATGCACATTCGCTCCTATGCTATTCGTTAACCCCCGGAGAAATTCTTCCACTAGCGTAAACGAAAATTGCCCAATGCTGGCCACTTGAGCAGGAGCCCGGTAGTCCAGAAACGGACGTCCACTGAGATCCACCACCACCCGTGCTAGCGTCTCATCCATGGGCAGATAAAAGGAGCCATAGCGCACGATCCCCGCTTTATCCCCCAGCGCCTCTTTGAGCGCCTGCCCCAGCACGATGCCCGTGTCCTCCACCGTGTGGTGGTAGTCCACATGCAGATCTCCCTGCACTTTCACTTTCAGGTCCATCAGGCTATGTTTGGCCAACAACGTCAGCATGTGATCAAAGAATCCTATGCCCGTAGCCACCTCCGCACGGCCCGTTCCATCAATGGTGAGGCTGAGTTGGATGCTGGTTTCAGCAGTGGTGCGGGAGATGCTAGCGGTGCGGGGTGGAGGAGCCATAAGTGCTTGACTATCCGAGGAGAAATGAATTGTGCAAGCAGTGGCCTGCTTGGAGTCATGGATCTAACGCGCCAAACACCTACGGAGCAATGGTGGCCCTGACACGGGCGAATCTCCAGGCCACATCCTGCGGCAGCGTGAGCACTACCGTCTCATAGCCCGGCGGGCCTGCGGTCACGGTTAGGCCGGAGGTAGAGCTAGCGGTATCAGTGCCCACCGTGAAGACTTGCGGCCAACTGCCGAGAGTCGTGCCGATCTCGACGGCTAGGGTGACATCCGGCGTCTTGGACGCGATGGCCCGCTGGAAGGTAAAGGTGACGTTATTTACACCAAGCAGCGGCTGCAAGGGCACGCCAGAGGTGGGCAGGCGGGGGTCCGTGCCTAGCACGTATTCCACCACGTTGCTGAACCCATCACCATCAGGATCCGCGGCCACTGCCGCTAGCGCGCCAATCAGCCCGTGGCTGGCGGCCCAGGTGTTGAAGCTAGCCGTACTGGCGGGGCCGACTTGGAGGATGCCACTGCCGGTAAATGATGCGGATCTGTTGGTGGCCGTGGAGGTGAGGCTGCCGTAGGTGCCATTCGGTTGGGCCACGCCATCGAACTTTAGGCCATGCACTATGTCCGTGCCCGTGAAATTGAGGTCCAGCTTACTGTTCGTATAAATCTCCACATCCGCACCATCTGCTAGGTAGGGATTCGTAATGGATAGGATGCCACCTTCTTGGACCGAAGTATTCCCCGTGTAAGTGTTCACGCCCGTGAGCGTTTGTGTGGCCGTGCCACCGAGGACAGTGAGGGAGCCCGGCCCCGTGATGACTCCCGGATAGCTGGCCGCTGTGGTGGGGGCGATCTGCAAATAGTGGCCCGTGCCTAACGTGACGGTGTTAGCCCCCGCACCGGTGAGTCGGCCAATCGTCTGCACCGCATTATTCAGTGTCAGGCTGCCGCCGTTCAGCGTGACGGTGGAGGTGGCGCTGCAGAGCTTGGCACCTGGAATATTATCCACCACGATGCCACCCGCGTTGATCGTCAGCGTGCCCGTGAAATCATTGATCCCTTGCATGGTCATCACGCCAGCGCCGCTCTTCGTTACTTTACCACCCGTCGAGGTAACGCCGCTCGCGCCCTTGTTGGCCACGTTTTTGATGGCTCCATTCAGGGTCGTGTTCTGCGTGCCATCAATCGTGAGGGTGGCGGTGCCCAGGCCCACATCGCCCTCCCCACCTACGGATGCCACTTGTTGGCTCAGGCTGTTCAGATTCAGCACCGCGGTATTTTCTAGCACCACGTTGGTAGTGATGGGCAGACGGTTTGCCTGTGTGCGAATGCGCAGCTCGCCCTCAATGATGTTGGTATTCCCAGCGTAAGTGCAGGCGCTGGCAATGGCGATGACGCCCGCTCCAGCCTTAGTTAGCGACCCAGGTCCTGAAATGACCGTGCTGGCTCCAAGAGCAGGGGGAGTAGGTGCCTGCACGATGTTAAGAATATTAGGGGTGGGAAAAGAAATCGTGCCGCCTGCCGCAGCTAGGACGATTTCAAAATTGGTCGAAACAAAAGAGCCCGCAGTAGCAGTAGCCGTGTTGAGAGCCACTCCCCCATCCAGCGTGAGGGTACTGTTAACCACAGGCGCGATGCGTTGGGAGCTATCCGCGCTATATGTGGCCTGTGGCTTGACCAGCATGGTCCCGGGCACGCCTGTGCTGCCTAAGGTGAGGGTGCCTGTAGCGAGTTTAAAGGTGCCTTCCTCCACCACAATGCTAGCGGCAGCCACCCCAGGTGCCGCAGTGGTGCCGGCACCTGTGACGGTAAATGCATTCGTGGCATCCGTCCCTGCAGAGAAGACCGCTGCATCCCCTGCCACCCACGCTGCGGTGAGGCCAGTGCCTGCGGGATCCGTGCCCCAGAAGAGGTTTGTAGCCCAGATCCCATTCGGAGTGGCGCCTGCGCCCGCCGTATCGGAATTGCTATCCCAGTAAACCGTTTTGGCGGAGGCCAAAGTGACACTCGCCCAGAGGGCTGTTAGCAACAGAGCGGGACTTTTCATAAGGCGATGCTTTTTGGAGGTAAAATGGGACTGGCAACAAGCCTTCCATGCTGAGGATCAGCGCGGATCCGTCAAGAATATTCTTCCTGTCCAGAGCGCGGGCCTGAGTTCTGGACAATCAAGTGCAGACGGGCATCCAAGGAGATGAGGCGGCCCGCCCCGTCAACGCTAGCATGTAGGAACGAGCCGCCCCGACTCCGGATTCACTTTTGAAAACGCGCTAATATCCCATCCCCATTACTCCGCTGGCGGCACGATGTCTGCCGGGTCTTTGCCAGCTTTGAGTTCGGCTTGGATCTCGCGGATGCGTTGCACGCGTTTCCCTGCCCGCTCCCGCAGTGCCTCCCGCTCTACCGATGGCACGTCCATTCGCCCGGCCTCGGCGGCTGCTTGAGCGGCTAACTCCGCCGCGTGCTCCGCCTGGAATTTCGTCATCGCAGCCCCCAGGTCCCCACCGCTAGTCTGCGTCTGCTGGACTAGGGCTGCCTGTTGTTCCGCTAAAGCACTCTTCACCTCAACACGCGGCTGATCCACCACCGCCCGCTGGCGTAGAAAGAAATCCACGACGAGACTGGCAGCTAAGAAGATGAGGATGGTAGGGTGGAGTTTGGGCATAGTGCTGGTTGGCTGAGTAGGCTGCTTTTGGTTGTTTGGCAGCTTATGCTAGGTGTGACGCTTGCCGGAGCTTGTTTCATTATCATTCAAAAAGTTGGCTTATTTTCGCAGGGTCGACTTCCAGTTGCGGACGGTATCATTTACTTCTCCTCCAGAGCAACAACAACAGGCCCAACGCTGCTGCGCCCAGAACTGCCCATATCGACGGCGGCTCGAAAGAGAGTCGATCACCTTTTAGAATTTCTGCATTCTGATTCCATTCTTTTGATGGAGGCAAAGCCATCGACTTTGGGGATTGAACAGACGGATTTTCAGTAGAATAACTACTGCCTTGAATGGCTAGCGTCTTTAGTGCCGTGACGAGTGCAGTTGGTGGAATGAATCCTTTTTGTGGGTGAGCCATGATCTCATTTCTGGGAATGATATAGCCTTCGTGAACTGTGTAGTTGCTGGGGCCACCTTCGTCCCCACGATTAGGTTTTAAAGTGATCCAGAGTGCAGATGGATTGAGCATTAATTCATCCAATTTAGCGGCTTCCAAATCGCACTCGACATGTTCAAGATGATTTGACTCATCAAACAAACCTTCATCCTCTGCATCTTCGTATGTGTCGGTCAGCTCGATGTCGTCCTCCCCAATATGGTAACGAGTGATCCGGAACTTTGTTCGATCCTCAAGTTTTGCTAATTTTGGTGCAGCATCTCGCTGTGGACGTGTCCGCCTAAAAATATCAACTGTTGCACCGCTTACAGATGGACCAAAAGTTAGTGGATTGGTGCCGCAGTAGATGGATGATTTTAGAAGTCTAAAAATACCATCGGGATCTCTTCTCGCCACCCGCCAATAGCCCAGTGTTCCCTCACACTCCAGCGAGGTCGACACCATCACAATAGGCGAGGTTGCAAGGTTTTTTTGAATGGTGAACCGATAGGCATACCCTCCATTTCCAGCCTCTCTCCATTCTTGGGAAGTATCTGGAACTTTGCCCAAGGTCTCGATCAAATACTCCCTCAAATAGGTCGGAATCTCGCCATGCACTCTGACGGACGTAAGCAAAAAAACTAGCAAATGGACGCAATACCTTTTCATATTAGTCCTCCACTTGGGCACACACGAGAGCAATGTAATTAATGGGAGCAACGTTCGCTGCCTTTGGCTGCTTCCAACGGTTCAATACCCAGCCCTTCTGAGCTTTCCAGGCGCAATAATTTACATTGAAATAGTTGTCGATGAAGAACCCTGTTGGAGATGGTAGGGAATCACTCCAGCCACTAGGCACATTCCGCCTACCATTATAGGCTTTGATGGCGACAACGTGATCCATGCTTCGATTCGAACCCTCGGCAAATGTTACATTGCCTATGGTAAGGCTTGGCAGAGGATTACTTCCACCAGCATTCGCTTTTTGAGTTGCCACCCAGCCGTCTGTGATAAGACGTTTGGATCTAATTATTGCCAATCCAGCTCTCGCACCCTCCTGCCAGTTCCATAACTCTGCACGTGGCTGAATCGTAGTGTCACTCGACGAATTGCCAGTCACCGAGAACATTCCGTATCCACCCGGACCATCTGAGTCGTCATACCAAGTTGGTGATCCCGGGAGCCAATTTCTCTTGGCCCCGGTAGTGTAGTCCCTGCGAATGAACTGGTTGTAGTGGTTGCCACCAAACTCAGCCATCTCGTGTTTGGCGATCGCATACGAATACCAAATACTTCCTGCTGGCCCTGCATTCGGCTCAGACTCAATGAAAGCTCTGCATTTTTTATCTTCTGGATTTTTGCCTCCTATCGCAAACTTGATTGTCTGCTCGGATCCAACATTGCTTCCGCCCTGTATGAGTTGGTATGTTACTGTCGCCTTGCCACCAAAAAATGGCAGTGTGGAGTAGTCGGCAGCAAAATCTATTTCTCCGTCAGCGGAATTTTTGAAACTTCCGTTCATTGGAATCTTCACCAAATCCTGTGCTTCGTGTGGTTTGCCGCCGTTACCTCGTGTGTAATCGACTTCGAGCCTCGCTTTGAATCCCGTAGCGCTAGCCAGTGCCAAAACTAATTGGGGCATCCGAGGGGCAGGATTACTTTCATCTGAGTGGGCAGCGATCCATGCTACTGATGATTTAGATGGCTTGTTTTCTCGAACGTCGTCCCATTTCTGAATCACACGATATTCGGTACTATTTTTTTTATCTCTTAACTCAATGGGCACAAGGATTTTAATCGCCCCCCCTGCGCTAACCGCCGCGACTAGTCCTTTTGTGGTCACTTTCTTGGCCACTAGATTGCCGCCACCATCCGTCATCAATTCGCTGACGGCTTTGAGTTTTCCTTCGGTCCAGAGTTTGGGTTCTAGGTAGGGCGGAGCGCCTGCTTGCTCGTCATTATTTTTTTCAGCTATCCACATGGCTCCGTTGTCTTGCATGCAAATCACGGCGGCATTGGATGGGATGCCTTCTCCAGTGATGCGG
>JAYVOP010000084.1:0-8062 GCA_043757865.1 Verrucomicrobiales bacterium
TTTTGTGCGGTGGGCGGGGTCTGGGAAGTGTTCACAAACACCCATTACTCCGAACTCGCCGCGCAAAACGACCTTTTTCAAAAGCGGCGTTCGGGTTCAAGTGAAGGCGAAGCCTAGCGAGCATCTACACTTAGCGTTTTCCGAGAGCAGCGCAGCGGACTGTTCCACCTTCGGCCAGCCCAATGCGGCTCCAAACCTACCGTGCGTCCCGTTCCCAGCCGCCGCCGAGGGCTTTGTAGAGCTTTACGAGGTTCATGGCCACTTGGCGCTCGGCTATCACCACTTGCTCTTGGGCATTGAGTTGGGAACGCTGGGCCTCCAGCACGTTGAGGAAATCTCCGAGGCCATTTTTAAAGAGTTCGTTGGCCAGTTCGTAGGCGCGGTTGCTGGCTTTTTCCGCACCCTTGAGCGCAGCTACGCGGGCTTGGCTCTGGCGGTAGTTGACCAGGGAGGTTTCCACATCCTCGATGGCTCCTAACACGGCTTGGTCCCATGCGGACTGGGCTTCATCCCGTTGGGCTTCGGCGGCAGCTTGGGCTTGTTTTAGCTTGCCTCCAGTGAATAAGGGGATGCTGAGCTGCGGGCCCACGCTCCAGGTGTGGGAGTCCCGCTCGGTGAGGGATCCGGTGCGTTGGCTCTCGAGGCCAATGCTGGTGCCGATGGTTAGGCGTGGCATCCGGGCGGCCTTGGCGGCTCCCACCTGCGCGGTGGCGGCGGCATAGAGGCGCTCTGCTTGGATCACATCCGGGCGGCGTTCGAGGAGTTCTGCGGGCAAGCCTGCGGGCACACTAGCCGGACCAGTGGGGATGGCTTTGGGAGCTTTCAAACTAGCCGCATACGTGCCCGCAGGCTGTCCCGTAAGGCTGGCGATGCGGTGCATGGCGGACTCCAGGGCGGCTTCCACTAACGGCAGCGCGGCCTTGGTGATGCCAAGTTGGGCCTCGGCCTGCGCCACTACTAGCTCCGGGCTGAGGCCCGCTTGGAGGCGGGACTTGGTGAGTTCCAAGGTCTTCTCCTGACTAGTGAGGTTGGCTTGCAGCACGCTGAGCTGGCTTTGCAGGCCGCGCAGTTCCACGTAGTTCATGGTGATCTCTGCGATCAATGACAACCACACTTGGCCTTGGGCGGCTAGGCTGGCTTCCTCTTGGGCCTTGGCGGCGGCTACGGTCTGACGCGTTTTGCCAAAGACATCGATCTCCCAACTCGCATCCACCGCCGCATCAAACAAATTCCCCGGATCTACCCCCGCACCTGTGGAAAAACGGCCATTCCCACTCGCCAATGACCGCTGCGCTGCGCCCCGGGCATTGATTTGCGGATAGTAATCCGCCGCTGCCGCAAGGCGACGCGCGCGGGCTTCCCGCAGGCGCGCGGTGGCTGCCGTGAGGCTAGGATTGCTGGCTACCGCAGCGGAGATGAGGCCATTTAACTGCTCATCATGGAATGTGAGCCACCATTGATGTAAGTTAGCCACGGCACCCGCTGCGGTGGCACGGGTAAAGGTGGCGGGCACCTCGGCGGCGGGGAACCAGCAAGGCAGGGCGACTAACAACAGGGCAAGACATTTCATGTGGCCCGTAGAAGAAACGGGAAACGAGGCCGCGCAATAGGAATCACCCGTGGTGGCGTGAGGTGGGGCCTATTACGACACGCGATTCCAGGGCATCCGGGCCATGAGCAGGGCTAGGCCGCACCAGCCGGTGCTGCCCGCAAAGATTAATCCCGCGCCAAAGAACGCGGGAATGACGAGGCACCAGGGATGCACGAAAGCGGTGAGCAGGCAGCCGCCGAGCACGCCCGTGCCGATGGTCAACTGCACCTGCCGCATCAACGGCAGGCCGCTGTGGGTAGCCTGGGAGACTGGCTGGGCGGCGGCCTGCCAAGCGCTGAAACCGCCTTCAATTTCTAATACCGCAGTGAATCCTAACTCCCGCAGTTGGGCGGCGGCGGTCGCACTGCGGGTGCCCGCTTGGCAGTTTAGTAAAATTGTCTGACCACGCCCCCAACTGTGCGCACGAGTCTTGATTTCCCCTAAGGGTATATTCTGCGCCCCTTCAATATGCCCAGCGGCAAACTCCACGGGCTCCCGCACATCCACGAGTAGAGTGGCAGGATTAGCCGCTAGGAGACGGGCGGCGGTGGCGGGTGGGAGCAGTTTCATAGGGATTACATTTTGGGGATATAGACGATGGTGCCCAGGTCGTGATCTTGGCTCACGGTGTCCTTGGTTTCCCAGCGCTCCACGCTGGGGTAGTTACTCAGTGGCACGAGCTGGACGATGTAAGTTTTTCCTAACTTGAGATCACGTTCGCTGGTGATCTTGCGCTCGCGCACGATGGTGTGCGCCACCAGGATGCGGGTGGCGGCATGGCGGCCCTCGATGACGCGGAGGATTTCCCATTCATAGATGGCCAGGGCGTTGTTGTAAGTAATCTCTGCGGGGGTGGTAAAATCAGACTTTTTCACCAGCCGGATCTCTGCGGTTAGGGTGGCGGAATCAGCTTCCACGGGCGCAGCGGGCCCGTCCTGGACGATGCGCGCGCGAGGCGGCACGGGGCCGGGGCCGGGGGCGGGCTTTGCGGGCGCAGCGGGCGTGAGTAGCGGAGCTTTTAAAAGATAAGGAATAGCATCCCGCGCCACCACTTCCGCCCAGGCCGCCGCCTCCGTGGGGCCGTAGTGGATGCCGTCCGTTTCTGGATAGGGATCTTTCCAGGTGGTCACGGCATAGCTGTCGAAAATGCGCCCGGACTTGGCTACTGCGCGTTGGGTTAGTTCTAACATCGAGTGCTGGAGGGCGGGCTCGTAGCGCTCGGCATGGGACGTGGGCGGCGTGATCCAATAGAGGGCCGCGCCCCGGCTGGTCACGGCTTCCGCCATCTTAGTTAGGAGCGAGAGCACTTTCGTCTGCGCCTCCGCTGGCGTGGTGCGTTTGCTGCGGAGCACGGCGTAGAGGTTCACCCCGGTTTGCACGATCACGGCGGTGGGTTTGAGGTCCGCCATCAAGGCCTCTAACTTGGGCGTGGCGGGGAGTTGTTTAAATCGCGCGTCCTCCTGCGGCGTCTTCCGCCAATGCCCGATGTCCGCCTCCTCCGCCGGGAATTCTGAGAGCCAATAGTAAGGCGTGGCCCCGCCAGTGACGGAGGTGTAAACCTCCATGCCCGCAGCCCGCAGGCGGCCATCCAACGTGGTTCCAAATGCGCCCATGCTCAAGGAGTCCCCCAAATACAGCACCCGTGGAGCCGCCTGCGCAGAGGCTAGGCTAACCAGCCAGCAGAGCCAGCCCAGGTGACGAATGAGAGCACGCAGCATCAGGTGAGAAATGGTTATTCGGCCTTCTTTTCCGCAGGCTCCGCAGTGGGCTTCGAGGACTCGATGGGGACGAGCACCTTGAGTTGGAGCTGAGCCGTGTCCAGCGTTTGCAGCGCTTTCTCCGTCGCGTCCCCGGGAGCCATGCGGGAGAGACTCTCGCTAATCCACACCGCATCCTTGGGGCCATAGCTGCCCTGCCGCGCGACTACGATGCTGTGGGTCACTAGCGCATAATCCTGAATTCCCGCCGCCTGACAGCCTTCACCAAAGGCTTGTAACTCCGCATCGTTGAGCAGCAGTGAGGCATTGGCCGAGAGCTTCCGCCACGCGGGCATCACTAATTTATCCAGCGCATTTAAGCCCGTGACCACCTTCGGCTCCTTGCCTTGATAGGCGCTGATCTGTAAAGGATCGTGCTGCCGCGCGCGCTCGAAGCATCGCGTGACCTCTGGGGGATCGGTAAATGCCGCCGGATCCTTGGCTCCTTGCAGCGCCTTTTGCCGCAAGGTGAACCCCCGCTCATAGTGAGTCCAGCCTTGATCCGGCCAGAGTTTCAGCGCTTCATCATACTTGGCTAGGGCGGCGGAGTAGGCTCCTAGTTCATGCTGTGTCACGCCTTCTTTGGTCAGCGCAATGGCCGAGGCCTGGGCCTCAAAACACCGCTGGATCAGATGCAGCAAGGCCTTACGCAGCGGCTCGGGAATGGCGGGCCGTTGGAGTGCTAGGGTAGCAATGACCGTGGCGCGCTGCGCCTCCCCACCGGCTAGCAGCAAGCCCGCATGGAGCAGCGCCCAGCCCGGATCTCCCGGCACGATCTCGTAATGCGCAGCCCAGAAGTTTGGATTATTCGTGACTAATTCATGGATCTTTAAATCCGGCAAGATGGCCCCTGGACCTGCTGCGATGACCGCATCATCCGCCACCTTGTAATCCTGTGCCCAAGCCCTGAGGCCGGGGAAACCGCGGGGCGAGCCGATCAGATCAATGGATAAACTAGCCGTTTCCCAGCCGTCCCGTTTCGCCTGCTCCGCCACGCCATCAAGGGGCCGTGGCGCGGGGGCGGAGGGCTCTGCGGCGGTCAGGCGGCAGAGGCTAGTAAGACCAATGAGAGGAAGCAGGAGGGAGCGCAACATGGCGCGGAGCGTATCACGCCGCGCCCACAGGGCAAGCCTCACGTCTGATTTCTCTGGGCGAGAAATAGGACCTGTAAAAACTCCCCGCCGCCGTGGTTAGGCGCGGCCCAAGTAGGAGCCGTCTTCCGTTTTCACGTTGATCTTCTCTCCCCGATTAATGAAGAGCGGCACATTCACGGACAGGCCCGTTTCCATGATCGCAGATTTCATGACGTTGTTGGCAGAATCACCCCGCACCCCATCCGCAGATTCCGTGACCGTCATGGCCATGCTGGCGGGCAACTCAATGGCTGCGGGGATGTCATCCGTCATCACCAGTAGATACTTCTGGCCTTCGATCAGATAGTCTTTCACCGGAGCCACCAGGATGTCATTCAGGCACACATCCTCATAGGTTTGGGTATGGAGGAAATGAAATCCAGAGCTGTCTTTATAGCTGTATTCATAGTCTTCCTTAGTCATATTCACGCCCTCCAGAGACTCGTTAGAAGTGAGGCGGAGGTTACTGACGTTCCCGGTGGAAATGCTACGGATAGACATTTGGACATAGGAGGCCATGCGGGGAGGCGTTTTGTGCTCCATGCTGGAGATGATACACACGTCACCATTGTGACGAACGGCTTGGCCGCGACGAAGATTGATTACTGGGATGGATGCCATAAGGCGGCTGTCATAAGGACGGTTGGCCTACTTGCCAAGCAGGAAAATGGAGGAAATTCCCATCTTGCTGAGCGAGGCTAAAATGACGGCGGCCAGTGAAAAATTGTTGGAACGCAAAAAGCATTTCTTAGATTGCCCTCGGGCGGTGCCCCGCTAAACTAGCGTAGTTGCCATCCATCAACTCTAACCCCCCCATTCCATTGTTATGAATCCCTATGCTTCTCCCTACAGTTCTGCCGAAGAGGAAATCTCCGAGCGCGCCCTCTTCATGCGTCGGGTCTATGGACACCTCGCCATGGCGCTGCTCCTGTTCGTGGCCTTGGAGACCTTTCTCCTTTCCTTCGATGGCCTGCGCGCGGCCTCCGTGCAGCTACTCCAGGGCCGCTGGATCTGGTTCCTGGTTTTGCTCGCATTCATGGGCGTCACGGCATTTGCGAATCGCCTGGCCTCTAGCAGCCCGGCTCTCAGCACGCAATACACGGGGCTGGGCATCTACATCGTGGCCGAGGCGCTGATCTTCTTGCCGCTATTTAGTATCGTGTTAGGGAATGAAATGGGCTTGGCCCTAATTGCCAAGGCTGGCCTCATTACTGGCGGCTTATTCTTGGGGCTCTCCGTGGTGGCCTTGACCACCCATCGCGACCTCAACTTCATGGGGCGCTTCTTGAAAATTGGCTTCTGCGTAGCCCTGGGCATCATCGTGGCCTCCTGCATCTTTGGCATGAGCCTCGGCATCTGGTTCATCGCAGCCATGGTGCTCTTGATTGCTGGCAGCATCCTCTATCAAACCCAGCAGATCTACCAAACGTGGCCCGCCCAACTCTACGTGGCCGCCTCCCTGCAACTCTTTGCCGCCTTCGTCACCCTGCTCTGGTATATCGTGCAATTCCTGATGAGCTTCAGCTCGCGCGACTAGCGGTTAGCCACCAGATCGTAGCCGCGCCAGTCGTGGATCTTCACCTCGGCAAAGTGGCCCACGGGGAGCTGCTGATCCACGAAGACGGTGCCATCAATATCCGGCGCATCCATGTAAGTGCGGGCGCTGCCGGGCGTTTCCACTAACACGCGGATGGTGCGGCCCACTTGAGTTTGATTGAATTCCTCACTCAGTTCCTGGAGCGTGGCCATGGCTTGATTCCAGCGGCTCTCAGCAGTCTTGTGATGGATGCGATCGTCCAGCGTGTAAGCCTTGGTGCCTTCCTCACGGCTGTATTTAAAGACGCCTGCGCGCTCGAATTTGGTCTCGCGGATGAATTCTACTAACTCGTTGAAATCTTCCTTCGTTTCCCCCGGGAAGCCGACGATGAACGTGGTGCGAATGGCCAGCCCAGGGATGCCAGCCCTCATGCGTTTGATGAGATCCCGGATGTAAGCACCGTTCGTCTCCCGCCGCATGATCTTCAGCATCCGGTCGGAAATGTGTTGCAGGGGGATGTCCACATAGCGCGCCACCTTGGGGCAGTCCGCGATGGCTTGGATCAGCTCATCACTCCAATGCGCGGGGTGCGTGTAGAGCAGCCGGATCCAGAAATCTCCCTCAATGCTATTTAGCTCCCGGATCAACGTGGCCAGGGATTCGCCCTTGCTAGAGTCCACGGGGCTGCGGGGCGTGGGGCGTTGCTCCGTCCATTTATCCATGCCGAAATAAGTGGTGTCCTGACTGATGAGATTGATCTCCTTCACGCCACTAGCCACCAGATCCCGCACCTCATGCACCACGCTGGCCTGGGTGCGGCTGCGGTGTTGGCCCCGGATCTTAGGGATGATGCAGAAGCTGCACGTGTGGTTACACCCCTCGGCTATTTTCACGTAGGCGCTGTGCTTCGGCGTGAGGCGGAAACGCGGCGTATCGTAGTCTGGGATGTAGTTCGTCTTCAGCGTCACGTGATTCTCCGGCGTGCTCTCAGCGGTGCGTTTAATGCCCATGAGGCGTTCGATGATCGGAGCCACCTGCGTCACTTGATCCAGACCGATAAAGGCATCCACCTCCGGCATCAGCCCAGGTAGATCCTTGGAGAAACGCTGGGAAAGACAGCCCGCCACGATGATCTTTTGCTTCTTCCGCTGTTGATTCTCCGCGCGGTCATCCACGGCATCTTGAATCGTGCCGATGGATTCTTTCTTAGCCATATCAATGAACGAACAAGTGTTCACGATCAACACATCCGCATCCGCCGCGTCCTGCGTCATCATCATGCCAGCCTGGTGCAGGTGGCCGATCATAATCTCGGAATCAATGAGGTTCTTGGCACAACCAAGGGAAATAAGGCCGACTTTTACCATAGAATATGAAGCGTTGGGGGGGGAAAGCAAAGGGTGGGGGGAGGAGAGCGCGCATCTAAGCACAGATGCTCAGGAATACAGCAGAAACTTTTCCCTGCCGCCCCGAAAAGGACCGCATCCCGGCAGGAATGCTCTAACATTTCCCTAGCAAGATTCCGCACCTCCAGACGGCGGCTTTCTGCCGTTTTGCTTCGGATTGGCGGTTCGGCAGGACAATTTTCTGGCAGGCGGGGAGATGACCGGAGGTGGGAAGGCAGATTTTTCTCTCTCGGATGGACCTTTTTCCCCCTCCGAGGGGGAAAAATCTCCCTTCTGAGGCCCTATTTTCTGCCTCCCCAGGCGCAAATTGCCCCTGGGAACTGCGCGCATCTGCCCCAGGTGGCAGAAAGCCGCAGAAAGGAGGCGCATTACCCCCTGCCGCAGGCGGACCCGCACCGGGAAAGGCGCGGCTGGCCGCTGGCTGCGGCACCCTGGGCCCCGGAGGGCCGGGCCAGGGGCTATGGAGTGGGCGGGGGGACGGGGGCCTTAGGCCCGCGGCCAGGGAAGCGGGCCTTGAGATCATTGTAAATGGTGTCCGCGCCCACCACGTCCCGCTTGGCGGCCTGCTTAGCACTGGCATAAAAGGATAATTCTGCCAGATACACGTCGCTGTAGAGCAGGCACACGGTATCCTCAAA
>JAYVOP010000085.1:0-2182 GCA_043757865.1 Verrucomicrobiales bacterium
AGCGGAGCCAAGGCCGCATGGGGAAAGCGATCATACGGCAAGGTCACGCCGGGGGCCGTGGTGAGGTCTGAGCCTAACACCATGCTGGCGGGCAGCGTGCTGCCATCCGCAAACTGATAGCTGGCTGGATTGATGCCCGCCGTGGGATAGCTCGTGGTCTGGGCCAAGTCGTCGCGCTCATTGAAATCACCGAGCACGAAGGCGTTTTTCCCCGCCGCATCAAAACCCTGCGTGGTGAGGAATTGCGTCACACGATACAGCTCCAAGGCGCGTCGGAAGCGATCCGATTCATTGACGATGGTGGCTCCGCTATTGGCTTTTAAATGGACCACCACGAAGGCCGGATCACTCTCTGCGGGCACGCCGGGCACGTCCACTTTGACAAATAACGGATAGCGCGTCATCTCCGATCTCCCGGCCACGCCTCGCCCAATCTGCACGGCAGCGGTGATGGGAAAACGGCTGGCGAGGCAGAGGACCTGCGTGGTGGACGTGGCCAGATCCCCTGGAACAAACGTGGTAAAGCCATCCCCCACGGTGGCGAAATATTGCGGCGTGGTGATGAAGCCCAGCTCATTGAGCATCGTCTTCACCTCCGCAAAATTTCCCGCTGCATCCATTTCCTCAAAGGCGATGACCTGCGGATCAATGCGCGCTAGTTGCTCCCGCAGCGCCACGTAGGCCGTGGAACCGGGCGCATTCACACCGAAAAGCACGTTTTGACACGCCACGCGCAGCACCCCAGTGAAGGCTGGCGGAGGCGCATCCACGTCCCGCACCGTCAGCGCCACGGACTTGCTAGGGTAGCGCGCAGTGGCATCGCTCATGGTGATACTAACGATCTGCGTGCCGTCCATGATGCCGTCATTAATCACCGTGACCGGAAAGGTAGCCGTTCCCGTAGTGCCCACAGTCACACTGGCGGGCACCGTGGCTTCCGTGAGGTCTGCACTACTCAGGGTGATGGTGCGCGGGCTGCTGGGAGGCGGATTCAGCGTTACCGTGCCCACCACCGTGGTGGCCCCAGCGGTCTCATCCACCGCGGTCACGCTAAGGGCCATGCTGCTGCTATAGACGACGGAGCCTAACGTCTGAAAATTATTCAGCGCATCCCGCGTGGCCCCGGCGGAGGCCGCCCAAGTGAACTGGCTGTAGGTGGTGCCGGTGCCAGTGAGTTGCAGCGAGGTGCCCACGGCAGGAGGGCCGGATTCTGCCACGGGTAAATTTACCGATGTCAGGCCTGCCGCCACGCCCACGCCTGCGGTTAGGGTGCCTTCCCAACTGAGAAACTGCACTATCTGCCCAGACGAATTTTTATACAATACCACGCCATCGGAGCCCCCATTTTCAATGCCGGGAATGGCAAACCATTTCAGGCCATAGCCTGCGCCTAGATCGGTGAGGACGCCCGTGAGATTCACCGTGCCTAACGCGGACAGAGGTGCGGCGGCGGGGGTATTGGTGCCATTATAAAAGACGAGGCTATAGCCGCCCAGATCCGTGCCCGCAGGCCCTGCAATCTCGATGCCCTCATCTGCATCCGTGCTCACGTTGTCGTAATGCAGTTCATTGATAAACACCGCCTGCGCCCGCAAACCGCTCGGCCAGCAAAGCCAGCCGCAGAGCAGGAGCCAGCGGAGAAATGAGAGGGGAGGGGAGGGGGACATGGAATTTAAGCCGCAGGTGTAACACGGCCCCGCAGAGCTGCGCCAGTAGTTTAATAATGGGTGCGGGTGCCCGGTATCGTGGCCGTAGCATCAATGGTCCCATCCGCAATGTAGAGGTCACCAGCGCCTTCAGCACCACCATCCCCATCCCGGAACCCAGCGCTGCGTGGCTCCTTTCACTGGCCTGCTAGGAAAACGGCGGAGATTCTAAGAGCCTGTTGAGTGGCGAAAGTGCTCCATCCGAGCCTTAACTCATGTAAGCAACGCGCGCCCCGCCGCGTAGGCACGCATTCCTGCTTGCGCATGGTGCGCGATGCAGGCCTTTACGCTCATGAAATTTATCTGGTTCCTCGCCCTTCGTTATCTCAAGCCACGGGGCACGTTCTTTTCTATCATCACGCTGCTCTCCATCATTGGAGTCATGCTCGGGGTGACGGTGCTCATCGTGGTCATCGGCGTGATGAGCGGCTTCGAACGGAATATCAAACAGAACATCCTGGGCCTCCAGGCAGAGA
>JAYVOP010000086.1:0-28891 GCA_043757865.1 Verrucomicrobiales bacterium
ATCCAATGCCGCCGTGATTTGCATGCAAGACAACGGAGCCATGTGGATAGCTGAAAAAAATAATGACGAGCAAGAGGGCGCGCCTCCTTATCTAGAACCCAAACTCTGGACCGAAGGAAAACTCAAATCCGTCAGTGAATTGATGACCGATGGCGGCGGCCTAGTGGCCAAGAAAGTGACCACCAAGGGGTTAGTAGCTGCGGTGGACGGAGAGACGATTAAGTTGCTCCTAAATGTAGAAGTAAACCTAGCAATTCCAACAGATTCCACTTCCACCCAACCTCCTTCAACCAATGCCCCAGGGTTGGCGGTAGCGGCTTCCCCACAGCAAGTGGACCTGATGGATAATGGTGCCGTCATGGTTCCTAAGAGTAAGAAGGCCACGGAAGGCGGTTGGCTAGTCCTAAACTGTGATGATGATGATGACGACGGACGCGGAGTTTACTCAGATGGCGTCACCAGCGCATTGCCCGACTATGCAAATGCAGGTGCTGTTGCGAAGGAAAATGACCTTATAAGAGTTGGAATCAAAAAAATCGAGGGCAGCCAAGTCTCATACCGTTTTAAATTTAGTAACGACAAGATACGGCTGTGGAAAAAAGCAGATCGATCTGAACCCATAGTCTCGGAACAAACTGAGATACCAATCGCCTCACCAATGGAGTATGCGGTGGCTCATATTGAGGGAATCAAGCCACATGATGATGACGAGGGAACCCTCATTACCGGACAAGTTAAGATCGCCAATGGCAACTGGCAAAATGCTGAGACTGTGAAAGTCAGGGTAGCGCGTCCTATCATTTGTGTGTGGGCGGACATGAATGACTGGCTTAATGATCAAACGAATCTGGCAGAATATCTGACAGAGCAGGTCGGCCAAGATACCACCCGCAAGCGCCAACTGTTCTCCACCTCACGCAGCACTCCAGCCGAGGCCTGGACCTTCCTTATTGCAGGCAAGAATCGCGCCAAAAAGAAAGTCTGCTATAGTGTCACCGTCGTGCGTGGAACTACCGCAGGAAAGGCGCTGAAACTGGCACTGAAGACCGAAGGAACGGACATCGCGGCTACTGGGCACGCGAACTTCGGTGTTGGGCTCGCATTCGGAAAGAATTTCGATACCTATAACCAATTTTTCAACATGGCAGGTGGAGGGACCACTGCGGTGGCATACAATGCCTTCGGAAATCATCCCCTGTTCTCCGTGCAAAGGGCCGCTCCGTCGAGTCATGGCTTATGGGATCCAGTGGCTATCGCGCGCATTAATGCCGCAGCAGTGGCCAACCCGACGAATCGTGCCTTAGTGGGGATACCGTTTCCAAATGTGGACCGCTTTCCTCACCGGGATGCCCCACAGGGGCCCGTGGGAGGTGCCTTCACAGTCCATCATAGAGACTATGAAACTTTTGATCCTACTCAGCCTTCTATACCCATCTTGGTCGGCACGCTAACTTGGCACCTGCTCGAAGATGCACTCCTTATCGGGGGAGAACCAGAAGCATCACCATCCATCAACACCATCATTAGTTGCGGATCTCAGGACGTTCCTCCCCAAGCCCAACTGAAATACCGCAGCCTAATGCTCAGCTCTTGCAACGGGCTGCGCAACTTTGCGGAATCCTTCAAGCACGGGACGGTTTTTGCAGCGCGGGAGTCCGTGGCTCCTGAAGTCTATACCAAAGTGTATGTGGAAGCGATTGTTGATGGCAAGGACTGGGCACAGGTTCAGACGGCTCTTGCCGAAGTCGCATTGCCAAAACATCCTACTAACGCAAGTCGGAAACTCTATGAAAAATTATCCTACTAATTACAGGGTGGCTTTGGTCCTGGCGCTCTGGCTCTCCGTTAAACAACATGGCTTGAGCCAAACGCCCGAAAGCCTTGATCAACTGATCGCTGAATCACTTTTGAAAGGCAGGTGGTTTGAAGAAGATCTGATGGAAAAGGCGATAGTCAAGTGGGACGGTTACAACACTGCCGCGGGATTGAATCTAATCATCGACAAACATCTGACAGACGGAATTCCGACGGAGATCAACATTGCGTGTCACCATCTGCTTGAGGGGATCGGGCTTACAAAAGCTGAGATCGCCACAGCCATGATGGAAAGAGCTCGGAAGGAAGCGATGAATGACGAAGAGCCATGGCGGCTCGTCTATGTCCTGCGACAGATGGAGGAAATGATTGACCGCGAGAAACAAGGCAAGGAGGTCGTCGCCTTCATCGCAGAGTTTTTGAAGGACAAACGACCCACCGAGCCCAACAATCGAGGGCCTGAATCCGTGCCCCGCCAACCCCGCCGTGTGTGCGATGGCGCGACAAGTGCCCTTGTCCACTATCTAGAGGAAACAAAACTGTGCGATATCTGTGACGTGCGGTTTGGTAATCCTGGCGGAGAGTATATGATGGAGAAGCGTGATGAGGTCACCCGGGCCGTCGTGAAAGTGCTGCAAGAGAAGGGGTTACTAGCGGAGAACTTTTGGTCCACTCTGCCACCGCCAATCTTGCCCAAGGCCAAAACCGAGGATGCCCCTGGAGCTATCCCGACGGATAGCAAATTACCGCAAAAACAAACCCCGGAAGCCGCACAAACCCCAGCCGGAGCCAAGCCTGAATCAACTTCAAACGAGCAATGGAGCCGCCTAGGGCTTATCATTGCCGCAGCCGTCGGCATGGGTTGGCTATGGTTCAAACGGGGTAAGAAAAAATCTCTGTGAGAGATCAAAGCCATGTGGAAGCAAAAAACAATAATCACCAGCCTCATCCTCCTAGCCGCCGTCCTCGGCATCGGGCTCTTCTTATGGCAGGTGCAGCGCACGGTGGGGGTGCAGTCGCGTATCGAAATTCCGGGTTCCCTAGCAGAGCAACAGGCGGCCCTAGTGCAGCAGGTGCGGGCTGGGGGTGGGGATCTGGCGGCTGAGATGGCGAAGTTTCAGGTGGAGCACGCGGCAGAGTTAGCGGCTGCGGAAGCTGCAGCGGCTGCGCAGAGGGATGTGCCATCGGTGGAGCGGGAGGCACTGCGGGAGCGGGCAGGGAAACGCGTGGAGCGCATCCGGGAGATCCAAGCGGAACTCAAAGCTGGCAAAGACCCGGCAGAGATCGTGCCGCCAGTGGAATGATGGGGGAGTGGACCACAGCATCTGCGGGAAATTGGACCGGAAAATTCATGCCACAAACCTTGCGTGAAATTGTGAAATACGTAGAATCGGCCCATGTCCCCCTCCCTTAAAATCAATCTCCGGCTCGTCGTGTGGCTGCTCGCATTGGCGCTTCTGCCTGCGCTGCGCGCCCAGACGCTGACGATCAATGACGCCGCGCAGACTTACGCTTCGTTGACGAACACCACGGCCACGCTGACGGGGCGCGCGGAGTTGCGCATCACGGGCACGGGGGATCCGCTGACGGGCTGTGTGGTGCATCTGAATTCCCCGGACGCTTGGCTGCGGATGACGAGCTTTAACCCATCACAAGTGAGCAGCACGTTTCTGAGCCGCGTGCTCGTCAATGGAGTGGCGGCTAACGTGGGCACGAATGCCCGCGTGGTGCAATATGAGCAAGGTGCGGTGGTGATCCCACAGGGGCCTAGCTATGCTCCGCTGGAGGTATTTGATCGGCGGTATTTCGCGGGCACCTCCAATATGCTCAATGCCTACACCGCTTACAATGGCGTGAACACCGGAGCGGTGGGCGCAAAGGTGGCCTCGTTTAAACTCAAGCGTGGCTATGAAATGACGTTGGCCACCGTCGCAGACGGCACGGGCACGAGCCGGAACTACGTGGCCCAAGATGCCGATCTGGAGATTGGACGCTTGCCCGCCGCACTGGAGGAGAATGTGAAATTTATCCGCGTGTTTCCCTGGCGTTGGGTGGGGAAAAAGGGGATCGCAGGGAACCTGGATGGGAGCCTGGATGTGGACTGGGACTATAACTGGAATCTGGATCGGAGTTCCCCCGCTAACTGGGAATACGTGCCGATCCGGCAGAGCCGCTACTGGCCAGGTCTGGATCAGGATTGGAAGGCGCGGGGGGCCACGCACCTGCTAGGCTACAATGAGCCAGATCAAACGGGTCAGGCGGACATGTTGGTGGGAGACGCCATCTATAGCTGGCCAGACTTGCTCTGGACGGGGCTGCGCTTGGGCTCGCCAGCAGTGTCCGACGGAGGGAGATCCAGTTGGCTGTATCCATTTATGACGCAGGCGAATACTGCGAATCTGCGGGTGGATTATGTGGCGGTGCATTATTACCAGTGCCACGCGCCTGCCGATGCGGCGGGGGCGGCTAGCCAAATGTATAATTTCCTCTTGGACACTTACAACAACACCAAGAAGCCGATCTGGGTCACGGAATGGAACAATGGAGCCAACTGGACAGGCTGTGGTGATCCCACGGCGGCCCAGCAGGCCGCCGCCATCCAGGCCATGTCCACCATGCTAGACAATGCGCCTTTCGTGGAACGTTATGCGCCCTATAACTGGGTGGAGGACGTGCGGCGGCTGGTCTGGGATGATGGCTCCACCACGGCGGCGGGTGCACAATACCGGGACCGCAAGGCTCCGCTAGCCTATCGTCAGCAACGCGCGGACACCGGGATCGCGCGCACCACACGGTATCGTTTCGATGCCGATGCACACGACACGGGTGGCAATGGCCAGGACGCTATGCTGATGGGCGCGCCTACGTTTACCACAGGAAAATTTGGCTCCGCAGTGGTGCTGGACGGAGCAGACGATTACCTCCAAATCCCTAGCAACGTAGGCAATAGCACGGACTTCACGTTTGTGGCCTGGGTGTATTGGAATGGCGGTGCGGGTTGGCAGCGCATCTTCGATCTGGGGGATCTTCTAAATGCAAAATATCTTTTCCTCAGCCCCGCAGTCGGCGGTGCGGGCATGAGGTTCGCCATTACAGACAATGGAGGGAGCGGTGAGCAGCGGATCAATGCTCCCGCCCTGGCCATCGGCGTCTGGACGCACGTGGCCGTGACGGTGGGGGGCAATACCGGATCCCTCTTCGTCAACGGCGTGAAGGTGGCCACGAATACCGCCATGACCATCAATCCAGATGCTCTGGGAGTGCAGTATAACTACCTGGGCCACAGTCGTTTCGCGGCGGATCCTAACTTCAATGGCCGCTTGGATGATGTGCGTTTCCTGACGACTGCGATGACGGATGCCGACATCGCTACGCTGGCCGCGGCCACCACGCAGCCGACCTTTACCACTGCCACCCTAACAGCCCCGAATGCTCAGGCCTTCGGTCCCTACAGCAGCAGTATTGCCTCCCTAGCCACGGGCGGAGTGGGCACGCGGACGTTTGAGAAATTGTATGGTCCGGCGTGGTTGACGGTGGCGGCCAATGGCACACTGGGAGGCATTCCTGGCCTAGCGGATGTAGGGCCCGCGCGTTTCACAGTGCGCGTGACGGACACGGCGGGCGGGGCGGCAGTGGCGGATCTGAACATCACGGTTAGTGTCACCTCCGGGCTGCCCATCACCATTTCCACGACCATCAATGGGAGCGCCCAAGATGCCGAGGAATATGCCAATGGCACCATGTCCCTAACCAGCACGGACTTGGAGTTAGTAGAGGACGTGGCCACTACGCCGGGCGCCCAGACGGTGGGACTGCGGTTTGATCTCAACGTGCCGCAAGGTGCAGTCGTGACCAATGCGCGGATCCAATTTACCGCTGATGAAGCGCAGGCGGACACGACGTCGTTAGTCTTAAAAACGGAGGCTGCGGACACTGCGGCTGCGTTTACGGCCACGGCGGGAAACCTCGCCTCGCGCACGCGGAATCCGTTGTTAGTGCAATGGGCTCCGGCGGCCTGGACCATCGGGCAGGCGGGGGCGGGGCAGCAGACGCCTAACTTTGCAGGGCTGGTTCAGCAGGTGGTCTCGCGGGCGGGCTGGCAGTCGGGAAATGCGTTGGCCGTATTCATCACAGGCACCGGGCATCGCACGGCAGATGCTTTTGATAAAGTGGGTGGAGCCCCCGCTGTGCTCACCGTTACTTTCCTCAATCCCCCGCCCACCTATACCGTGAGTGCCACCGTGAATGGCAGTGCGAACGATGCGGAACAGGCCGCTGGAGGCGCAGTGGTCATCACCAGCACGGACTTGGAAATGGTCAATGATGTGGCCCCCGCAGGCAACCAAATCGTGGGCGTGCGGTTTACGGGGATCACCGTTCCTAACTCCGCCTTTGTCCAGAGTGCCCACATTCAATTCAGCGCGGACGAAGCCCAGAGCGAGGCCACGAACCTAACCCTCCGGGCCGAAGCAGCAGACGCGGCGGCCATTTTTGCCGCCACGAATAACAATCTTAGCCTGCGCGCCCTCACCGCCGCCTCCGTCCCCTGGGCCCCTGCCGCCTGGGCCACCCTGGATGAGCGGGGCCCCCTGCAACGCACGCCCGAACTGGCCACCCTGGTGCAGGAAATCGTGAATCGCCCCGGCTGGGCCAGTGGCAATCCGCTGGCGTTTATCATCTCCGGCACCGGGCATCGCACGGCGGATTCATTCGATAAAGCGGGGGGGCTGCCCGCTACCCTGACGCTCACTTACCGTCTAGAAATCCCGCTGGGCTCCTACGAGCGCTGGGCGGCAGGCAATGAAGATCTCGCGGTCCCGAGCCTCGACCTTGATGGCGATGGGCTCGTGAACCTAGCCGAATACGCCCTCGGCCTAGATCCCATGTTGCCGGACGTTCCGGCCCCAGCACTGATCGCGGATGCCTCCCTGCTAGAGTTCATTTACTCCCGCCCGGACAAAGTCCTCGACGTGACCTATCAAGTGGAGTGGAGCGAGAGCCTGAGTGCCGCTACGTGGAGCACTGCGGGCGTCCTCCAAGAGATCCTCAGTGATGATGGCACCACCCGCACGATGCGGGCCTCGATGCCCCGTGGAGGCTCCGGCAAGCGTTTCGTCCGGCTGAAAATGAGCCGACCCTGAGCGGCGTAGAGCGAGGATGTTAGGAAAGCTGTATCCTGGAAATGAAACCAGCCGCGAGCAAGCCCCTCACTTCCTCCAACAAAACGCCACCGCCCACCACTACGCCGTCATCACTCGCACCTCCGAAGCCGCTGCCCTAGCCGCTCGGAATCCCGCTCGTGACCAACCATGCCGCTCATTTCAACAAGAATGCCTGGACTTTCTCGGCTTTTAAAAATGAGCGGGCCGGAGGTAAAATGCGAGGCAAGTCCACTGGCGGGGTTGCACCGCCATGCATCGTGATAAGCCCGGGCGCATTTCTATTCGCTAATCTGCTTCGCTTCGATCGTGGAGCGTCATTCCTTATTCCTCATTCTCTGCATCAGCGCCTCTTCCATGGCGCGTTCTACTAGGGCGGCGGCTAGAGTTTCGGTGGCGCGGTCAAGGTTTTGGTTAGCGGCTTTGAGGGTGGGGAGGGAGTCGGTGGTGAGGGCGGATGCGACCTCGGCGGTGGCGGCATTTATCGCGGCTAGTTGGGTGGTGGAGAGGAGGTCGGCGGCGGCGGATTGGGCGGAGTGGACGGCGGCTAGGAGTTCGCGGGCTTTGAGTTGGGCTTCGGTGAGTTGGCGGGCGGACATGTCTTCAAAGGCATATTCCACGGACTGGGAAATCATTTCTTCCACGCGGGCATCGTCCACCTGCACGGCGGCGGAATGGATCGCTAGCACTTGATCTTGCTGGGTGTGGGTGTCGCGCGCTAACACGGAAAGGATGCCGTCTGCATCGATGCTGAATTGCACGCCAACGCGCGCTTGGCCACGGGGGGCGGAGGTGAAGGGCAGGGTGAGTTGGCCTAGCTCCCAGTTATCCCGCGCCATTTCTCGCTCGCCTTGGAGCACGCGGATCTGCATGGCGCTTTGGTGGTCCACGGCATTGGTAAAGAGTTCGCCTGCCTTGCACGGGATGGTGCTATTGCGCGGGAGGATGACGTTCATCAGCCCGCCAAAGGTCTCGATGCCTAACGAGAGCGGCGTGACGTCCAGCAAGGTGAGTTGCTGCATGGCTCCGCTCAAAATGCCGGCTTGAATCACGGCCCCTAACGCGATGGATTCATCCGGGTGCTGGGTGGTGTTCGGTTCGCGCTGGAAGAGGTCCGCGACGAACCGCCGCACGCAGGGCATGCGAGTGCTGCCGCCGACGAGCACCACTTGCGTGAGATCGCCTAACGCACAGCGCGCGTCGGAAAGAGCCTGTAGGCAGGGCTGGCGCGTGCGGTCCAGCAGTGGCTGGATCATTTTTTCAAATTCAGGGCGCTGCAACACGGTGGTGAAATGGCGCGTGCCGTCGATGAATGGCAGGCTGATTTCCACTTCGTCTAACGTGGAAAGTTGCACCTTGGCGGTGGTGGCCGCTTCTAGTAAACGAGCCTGCGCTAACGGCGGCACGGGCTGCTGGGGGAAAATTTCCTGAGCGAGCCACGCGGCCACGACGGCATCGAAATCGTCTCCACCTAACTGGGTATCGCCTTGGGTGGCGAGCACTTGGAAGACGCCCTCCCGCAGTTCCAAAATACTGAGATCAAAGGTGCCGCCACCGAGATCGAAGACGGCTACTTTCGCCTGTTCCTGCAAGCGTTCCAGCCCGTAGGCCAGGGCGGCGGCAGTGGGCTCATTGAGGATGCGCTCAACGGTGAATCCGGCGCGTTCGCCTGCGCGTTTGGTGGCTTGGCGCTGGGCATCATTGAAGTAAGCGGGCACGGTAATCACCGCCCGCCGCACCGGATGCTCTAGCCGGAATTCAGCGATCTCTTTCAAGCGTCCGAGGATCAACGCGCTGACCTCCTCTGGCAGCAGCAGGCGGTCGTCAACCTTGGCGCGCAGCCAGTCATCGCCTGTGGTTACCACGTCGTAACCGAGCGCTAGATTCAGCTCTCCACGGCGTTTTCCCATGAGTCGTTTCACGGAGGTCAGCGTGCGGCTAGGCTCGGTGACCCGCCTGCGCAGGGCCGCCGCGCCTACGCTGGGCGCGCTGCCGTCCGGCGGGAAATAGACCGCGGACGGCGTGAGGCGCGCGCCTTGCTCATCGGCTAGTAAAATGGGAAATCCCGCTTCCACCACGCCGATCAGCGAGTTCGTGGTCCCTAAGTCGATCCCTACTATCACATCATCCTGATTCATGCCGCCGAGTTTGCGCGCTTAGTCCAGGAGGCGCAACCGACGTGATTGCACCTGCGTGTCCCATTTCTCCAGGAAGGCGGCCTCTTGCACAGCGGAGGCTAGCGTGGCTGCGTCGGGCTTGGCGGCTAGGCGCGCATCCAGCGCCTCGCTGCGGGCGAGCAAGGTCTGCGCGGCGGCGGCCAGGGCGGCCTCTGCGGCTAGGGCGGGACTGGTGAGCAGGGCTTTGGCCAAGGCGGAGGTGGCAGCGGCTTGTTGCGCTAGGCACGCGTCCGCTAGCTGCACGGCGGCATTGATCTGGGAAAAGAGCGCCATCAGGCCATCATCGAGCACGGCTCCGCGAGTGGGCGCGCCGCCCATAAGTTCCAGCAAATGCCGCAATCTCCGAGGGCGCGAGCTGAGCACGGAGAAAGCCTCATTTAACTCCACAAACTGAGCCGCCCGCGCGGACCGATCCGCCGCGTCCCCGGCATCCGGGTGCAACCCCGCACCCCGCACCTGAAACGCCGCCCGGGCCGCATCCAAGCTCAATCCCGCCTGCCGGGGCACGCCCAATATTGCAAAGTAGTCCACCATGCGCGCACTAACGCCAACGGTCCAGCGGATGCAAATTGAAAGCCATTTTCACGGAAGAAAGTGGACTCTGAGAGAAGTTCAGGTTGCCACTGTGCCAAGTGTCGCTACGATCCTACCAAGTTTCTCACCCAATCCTTCACTCCTTTGACCAACCCATGAATTCCGACTCACCTTCCCCGCCCAGAATGGGCCGCTATGCACTCATCGGTGGGGGCCTGCTCTGTCTGACTGGCATCTCTTTTAAAGAGAATCAAAATTTAAGCACCGCCAACATCGGCCTGCGACGGTCGATCGAAGGTTGGGTGCAGTCCGATGCTTCCAAAGGCGCGCAGATCGTCAGCCTAGGCGCGGATCTCAAGGAAACCAAAGACCTCCTCACAGGCGAGCAATCCAAGTCCGCGAGCCTGACCACGGACAAGGAAATGCTGACCGGCAAGGTAAAGCAAATTACCATCACCTTGGAAGAGACGACCAAAAAGCTAACCAAGACCGCAGGCGAACTGGTGACCATGAACGCCAAGGCGGATCAACTCACGTCTGACCTAGCGGCGGCTAAGAAAGCCGGGGAACTGCTCAAAGGGGACGTGACCGCGGGCCTGCAACGAGAGACCACGCTGAAGACGACTGTGGCCAGCCTGGAGAAAACCAAGACCGACCTGAGCGAGACAATCACGAGCAAAGAACAAGAGGTTAAATTGCTCACCGAGGCCAAAGGGAAACTGACCACCGAGCTAGACGCCGCCAATGATAAAATTGCCGCGCAAGGCAAAGAACTAGCCACCCAAACAGAAAAGATGACCCAGATGGACACAGGCACGGTGGCCCTAAATAAAGCCCTAGCAGTGGAAACCGAGAAAGCCGCAGCTCTGGCCAAGACCAACGAAGCCACCACCAAGGAGCTAGCCGAAACCAAGAAAACCGTGGATACGTTGAGTCAAGAGAAGACCCAACTGGTGAGCACACGGGATGAACTGATGAAGAAACTCACCGAGCTAGACTCCCGCGTCAAAGCCCTGCAAGACCAGAACAAGAATCAACAAAACGCTAGTCAGACGCTCAAAGACGAGCGGGACGCACTCAACGTGCAGACTACCAAATTGAGCGTGCAGATCGTGGACCTGAATCAACAATTCAATGCCATGGCTGCCCAGCAGAAGACCCAAGTGACCGAACTAAGCACTCAACGGGATAGCCTCAAAACCGAGCGCAACCAACTCTCCGCCGCCTGCTCTGAGCTAATGAAGAAACTGGAGCACCTCTCCGGCCAAGTGAAGACGCTGCAAACTGAGTTCACCGCCGTGCGCAAGCTCAAGGAAGAAGCCAACGCCAGCCTGACGATCGCCCCAGTGCTGCCGTAAAGGTGCTGGACGGCGGGCGGGCCTTGGCTACGGTCCAGGTATGGATTCCTCATTATCACCGATGGTTGGAGATGTGCGTGACCGCCCTGCAGTGCGGTGGCGGGCTGCGCGGTGGTTGCTGGTGTTGTGGGTGGTGGGGCTAGGCGTGGTGGAGTTGGAGCCTCATGCTTATGCGCAGCATAAATGGACGCATCAATTCATGCTCGGGTTTCTGATGAGCGTGCTGCTGGTGGCTTGGTTTTTGTTCTGGTCGCGTTTCGCGCCTCGGGTGCGATGGCTCGGGCTAGGGGTGTTGGTGGGGATGTTAGGGCTGGTGGGGGGGTGCTTCCGCTACGTGGGGATGAGCGGGGATCTGCGTCCGCAGTTTGCTTGGCGCTGGGGCCCGGCACCAGCGACGAATGCACCGACCGCCGCGACCCGCAGCGCGTTGCCTGCGGTACCGATGGGCGTGATTGATTTCTCACAATTTCTTGGCCCTAACCGCAATGGCCACGTGGCTGGGCCGCATCTGGAGCAGAACTGGCGAGCGCACCCGCCGCAGGTGTTATGGAGGCAGCCCGTGGGCGAGGGCTGGGGCGGATTCGCCACCAGCGGCGGGGTGGCCGTGACGCAGGAGCAGCGGGGAGATCAGGAGTTAGTGATCGCTTATGATTTAATGACTGGCCAAGTCCTTTGGTCGGACGCGGAGGCCACGCGCTTTGCCAATGAGGTGGGCGGCAATGGTCCGCGCGCCACGCCCACGATTGTGGACGGGAAAGTTTACACCATGGGAGCCAACGGCCATCTGCATGTGCTAGAGTTAGCTACGGGCCAGCGTCTGTGGTCGAAAAATGTGGTGGAGAGCAATGGCGCTGGCGTGCCTGCGTGGGGCGTGAGCGCCTCTCCGTTGGTGCTAGGGGATGCTGTGATCGTGGTCCCTGGCCAAGCCACGGGCGGCACGCTGGCGGCGTATCATCGGGGGGATGGCACGCGGCTGTGGATCAGCGGGAATCAGCCTGCCAGCTACAGTTCCCCCAGATTAGTGACCGTGCAGGGGCTGCCGCAGTTGCTCTATTTCGGAGCGGAGAAACTGGCCGGCCTGGACCCGGCTAACGGCAAGCTGCTGTGGGAAACGCCGTGGTCCCCGAATCCGAAATGGCCGCATGTGGCGATGCCAGTGCAGTTAGGCGACGGGAAATTTCTCATCAGCAGCGGCTATGGCAAAGGCTGTGCACAGATCAGTCTCGCCCATCCTAACGCCACGGAATGGACGGCCACCGCTGACTGGCAGATGCTGAAATTCCAGGCGAAATTCAGCAACCCCATCGCCCACGGCGGCTATGTCTATGGCTTGGATGATGGCGTCTTGGCCTGCATCAATCCGGCGGAGGAAGGCCAGCGGATGTGGAAGGCGGGCAAATATGGCCATGGGCAAATGTTGCTGGTGGCGGACGAACTTTTTCTCATCACGGCAGAGGACGGCAGCATCGTGCTCGTGGAGCCGGACCCTGCGGAGCTTAAACAGGTGGCCACGTTTCCACTCTTTACAGATAAAACTTGGAACCCACCCGCCCTAGCTGGGCCGTATTTGCTAGTGCGTAATGATCGGGAAGCCGCCTGCCTACGGCTACCGGTGCGGTGAGGATGAAAATGTCCGCAACCTTTTCTTGCATCTCCGAGGAACGCATTCATAGGCAGCCCGCGCAACTGCGGCTCCTCCTTTAGCCTAGTGGCCTCCCCTATCCCCTGTCATGGACACTGCTGCCGTCATCCAACTTTACTACGATACCTTTAACACTGGGGATCGGAGCGCTTTTCTTGCGCTTTTAAATGAGGGCGTGGAGCACGGACTGAACCAAGCCGTGCCTGAGATCGGCCTCCCCGCGTTCCGCAGTTTTCTGGCGCGCATGGACCGTTGTTATGCTGAGCAAGTGGAGGCACTGGAAATTTTCCTAGCTGCTAATGACCCCACCCGAGCCGCCGCAGAGTTTACCATCAGCGGCACCTATCTAGCCACGGAAGCGGGATTGCCGCCCGCTCAGGGCCAGCAATATCGCCTGCGGGTGGGCGCGTTCTTTGAGGTGCAGGAGGGGAAAATCTCCCGGATCACCAACTATTATAACCTTCACGAATGGCTCCGACAGAT
The DNA here is from genome assembly GCA_043757865.1 of Verrucomicrobiales bacterium. Lineage (GTDB taxonomy): Bacteria > Verrucomicrobiota > Verrucomicrobiia > Verrucomicrobiales > V1-33 > JAGNEJ01. Next base: position 13,169 of record JAYVOP010000086.1, read on the forward strand.
CTCGGCCACACCCCTCGCTTAACCGTCATCCCGCTCACAGCACGGAGGGAAAACTCTCTGTGAATGAGCGTTTGAATAATTCCCACCCCATGCCAATCTCCGCCCTCTTATGAACGCAGCTATTTTTATTATCCAAGCCATTCTTATCCTCGTGTGCCTCCTGATGGTGCTCGTGGTGCTCATGCAACGTCCGAAACAAGAAGGCCTGGGAGCCTCCTTCGGGGCCGGAGTCACGGACCAGATCTGGGGCTCCCAGACCACGAACGTGCTGCAAAAGTTCACGGTGCGTCTGGCCATTCTCTTCTTCGCGTTGAGCTTGTCGCTGTGCATCTTGCTAGCACGTCGGGATGATGTCCGGGGCCTCGCCCAAGGCTTGCCGACGGATAAGATCGAAAAGAAAGAAACTCCACCGCCTGCGCCTCCCGTCACCACTTCTACTCCGATCAAAGTGGAGCCCGGCCAGCCTGTGACCGTGCCGCCGATCGCAGTGACTCCGGCCCCGGCTGAGGGCGCGGCTCCTGCGGAAACTCCCGCTCCAGTGCCAGCGCCTGCGGTTGAAAGCACCGCTCCAGCGGCTCCCGCTGCGGACGCGCCCAAAGCCCCTGAGCCCGCTGCCGAGGCCCCTGCGGCTCCAGCGGCTGACCCTAAGTAAATCATCCCCATGAGCGGTAGCCGTGGCCCAGCCACCCTGGACTGCGGAAGCTCTGCTGCCGCTTTCGGCAAATGGCAGCTTGCTTGCGCCCGGCCTCGGTGGCTGGCGACAGTGAGTTTATTGCTGGCCCTCGCCAGTTGTTCCCCAGATGTTAAATCTCCTCAGCGCGCAGAATTAGTCTTCATCAATGGAGCGGAGATCACAGCCCTAGATCCTGTGGCCGTGAGCGATCAAGTGTCTGGCCGCGTGGTCACGAGCCTCTTTGAAGGCCTGATGCGATTCAATGCCCAAGGCCGAGCGGAGCCCGGCGTCTCCACGGAGCCAGACGTATCCACGGACCAACTCACCTACACCTTCCACCTCCGGCCTGAGGCCCGCTGGAGCAATGGCACGCCGGTCGTGGCGCAAGATTTTTACCGCTCCTGGAAACGCTTCTTAGAGCCCGCTAACGCTGCGGAGTATGCCAACATTTTCTACTGCATCAAAGGCGCGGAGGCTTATAACAGCGGCCAGACCAGCGATTTCGCCACGGTGGGCCTAGCCGCTTCAGACGAACGCACCTTCATCGTCACGCTGGGGAATCCCACGCCCTATTTCCGAGATCTCGTGGCCTTCATGTGCTTCTGCCCGGTCACGTTAGCGGACGGGCCAGAGCAGACTCGCGGGCATTTCAAGCCTGGCCAGATCATCACCAATGGCCCCTTTCTCCTGGAGGAATGGAAGCTGAACGACCATCTGCGCCTCCGTAAAAACCCCGCCTACTGGGATGCCGCTAACGTGGCGCTAAACACCATCGACGTGCTGCCCCTTTCCAATGCCAGCACGGCCTTGAACCTCTTTCTCACGGGTGGCGCAGATCTCCTGTTAGACAAGGGCCTGATCCCGCCTAACTTAGGCGAGAAACTGCGCCAACAGCCGTATTTCCACTACAAGCAATTCCTCGGCACGTGGTTCCTGCGCTTCAACTGCCAGCACGCACCGTTTACCGATCCGCGCGTCCGTCGCGCCTTCGCGTTAGTCATTGATAAAGAACGCCTCGTCTCGTCCATCACCCAGTATGGGGAAAACGTGGCCAGCAGCATCGTGCCGCCCGGCACGGGGGAGCACTACCAGCCGCCGCCGGGGCTGACGACGAATGTGGCGGAAGCTCGCAAGCTGCTAGCGGAGGCGGGCTTTCCAGACGGACGCGGCTTCCCCATTGTGCAGTATTTATTTCCGAACTTGAGCATTGAACCCAACTTGGCTGTGGAGCTGCAAAGCATGTGGGAAAAGGGCTTGGGGGTGAAGGTGACGTTGCCGAAGCAGGAGTATAAAGTTTACCTAGCATCTCAGAAAGACCTGAACTTCGACATCTGCCGCAGTAGTTGGATCGGGGATTACAATGATCCGAATACGTTCCTAGATATGTTCACCTCTAACAGTGGGAACAACCGGACGGGCTGGGCGGACCCGGCCTATGATGCACAAATCCTAGCCGCTGCGGCGGAGGCAGACCCGCAGAAGCGCTACGCCATTTTTTCCGCTGCGGAGCACCTGCTGTGCAGCGAGGCCGCGCCCATCGCGCCTGTGTATCATTACGTCGGCATTCAATTCTACCATGAAGATCAATGGATGGGCATCGAGGCCAATCTCACGGACGAGCATCCGCTGCGGGTGATCCGCCGGAAGTAAATCAGGGGTTGCTGCCCAAGCGATCAGACGCTTGGTGCGCGGCATGATTATCCCCAATGTTTTAGCCGAACGCTACGCCACGCCCGCCATCAATGAAATCTGGTCCCCTGCGGGCAAAATCCGCCTGGAACGGGAGTTCTGGATTGCGGTGATGAAAGGCCAGCGGGAGCTGGGCCTAGCCATTCCGGAGGAGGCCATCGCAGCCTATCAGGCGGTCATCGGCACCATCAATTTAGAAGCCATTGCGGCCCGCGAGCGCATCACCCGGCACGATGTGAAGGCCCGCATCGACGAGTTTTGCGAGCTAGCCGGCCATGAGCACGTGCATAAGGGCATGACCAGCCGGGATCTCACGGAGAACGTGGAGCAACTGCAAATTTACCGCTCCCTGCTAGCCATCCGCACCAAGGCCGTGGCGGTGTTAGGGAAATTGGCCGCCCACGCGGAGCAATTTAAATCCACCATCCTCACGGCTCGCACGCACAACGTGGCTGCGCAGACGACCACCGTGGGCAAACGGCTCGCGATGTTTGCGGAGGAGCTGCTCGGTTCCCTGGACGCCTTGGAATTCGTGATCGGGGCCTACCCGGTGCGCGGCTTGAAAGGGGCCACCGGCACGCAGTTAGATCAGATCAATTTATTCAATGGAGAGGTGGGCAAAGTAGCGCAGTTAGAGGACTCCATCGCGCGGCATCTCGGCCTGCCCGCAGCCTTCCAGGCCGTGGGTCAGGTGTATCCCCGCAGTCTGGATTTCCGGGTGGTCAGTGGGTTATGCGATCTGGCTAGCGGCCCCAGCAGCTTTGCCAAGACGCTGCGGCTGATGGCGGGGCAGGAACTCGCCAGCGAAGGATTCGCCAAAGGCCAGACGGGCTCCAGCGCCATGCCGCATAAGATGAATAGCCGCTCCTGCGAGCGGATCAACGGCCTCCACGCCATCCTCAAAGGCCACGTCACCATGGCCAGCAATCTGGCGGGGGATCAGTGGAATGAGGGGGATGTCTCCTGCTCCGTGGTGCGACGGGTGGTGCTTCCAGATGCATTTTTTGCCATTGATGGTTTGTTAGAAACGATGCTGGTGGTGCTGAATCAGATGGACGTTTACGCCGCTGTGGTGCAGCGCGAGGTGGAGCGTTACCTGCCGTTTCTGCTCACCACCACGTTCCTCATGGAAGCCGTGAAACAAGGCGTAGGGCGAGAAACCGCGCATGAGCTGATTAAAGAACACGCGGTGGCCGCCGCCAAAGCGCTGCGTGAGGGCACGCTCAATGAGAACGATCTCCTGGACCGACTCGTCGCCACGCCTGCGTTAAAACTCACCAAACCACGCGCGCTAGAGCTGCTGCAAGCAGGCGCGGAGAGCACCGGAGCCGCCCAGGCGCAGGTGGACCAGATCGCGCGTCGGGCGCAGGCTTGGCTGGCTAAGGTGCCCGCTGCTAGCGGCTATGAGCCGGGAGAGATTTTGTAAAGAGGCCTTGAAACGCCCGCACCTTTTTTCCGCCTCATGCCCGAACCACTTTTTCCTGCTATCAAACTCATCGTCGGCCTCGGCAACCCCGGCGTGGAATACGAACGCACCCGCCATAACGTCGGCTTCATGACGCTGGATCTGCTGGCACGGCAGGGCGGCTATCCTTTCCATGAGCACCTGAAATGGAAGGCGATGTTGGCGAAACATGGCCCCCATTATTTCCTCAAACCGCTGACGTTTATGAACCTCAGTGGGGCCGCCATTCAGGCTTGCGCTCAATTTTATAAGATCAAACCAACGGAAATTTTGGTGGTCTTTGATGATGTGGCGCTGCCCCTGGGGAAGCTACGGCTCCGCCCTGGTGGCTCTGCGGGGGGGCATAACGGGATCAAGAGCATGATCCAACACCTGGGCACCGATCAGTTTCCCCGGATCAAGATCGGCATCGGCGGAGCGGAGAAATCCAGCCTCAGCGGGCACGTGTTAGGACGCTTTGGAGCGGATGAAATTTCCCTTTTGGATAAATCACTTGCTCGCGCAGCGGAAGCAGTCAAAGTGTGCGCCCTCCAAGGCTGGGCGGCTGGGATGTTACAGTTCAATACCGAACCCAAACCGCCCGCCCCGCCGTGTCCTCCCCGTGCGCCACGCCCGCCGGAGGCCCCCATTCTCCAAAATACACCTACCCCACCTGAACATCCTAATGAAACGTAACTACGAAGGCCTCATCGTCATCAACACTCTCGGCAAAGAAGACTCCACCGACACTTTGATTAGTAACCTGGGCCGGGAAATCGAAGCCGAAGGCGCGAAGCTTGAGCAGATCGACAAGATCGGGAAACGCAAATTCCCTTACGGCAGCAAGAAACTGACCGAAGGCTATTTCGTGAAGTATCAATTCAATGCCGAGCCCACCGTGATCGAGAAACTGCTCGTGAAGCTGAAGCTCAACGCCATCGTTCATCAGCAGCACTATCAAGTGCGTCGCCCAGAGCACGTCAAGAAGGCCAGCTAAGCCTATCCGTAGCGTATTCCGCCCCGCTAGGCGGAACCAATTAACTACGCCCGCCAGTTGGCGTGATCCTTCATTTTGACCCGCCCAGCGCGTCGGCCTACTCTAGAGTAGTTCCGCCCGCTGGGCGGAATCATTTACTGCACCCGGACGGAACGCGGACTTTAGTCTGCCAGGGCGGGAGCCAGTTTTTTTTAACCTCTTTACACAAGCGGACTTAATTCCATACCCCGGGTGTGATTTAACAAAAGTTACGAAAATTATTGAAATTCATAATTAATCAGGCTATCTTAGGCAAAATTTCCCCGGAAACACCAGATCCATGTCCGTTCCCAGCCCTGATTCCAGCTCCCCTCCAGATTTCACTTTTCACTGTCCTCACTGCACCACGGCCCTGCGCATCCCCCATGCCATGGGGGGAATGAAAGGCCCCTGCCCTCAGTGTGCCCTGGAAATCACCGTGCCCATGCCCAAGGCGGCCCCGATAGAATTGCCGACTCCCTTCGGGGGGGCCTCGCGCGCGCCTGCGACTGCGGAGCGCACCGTCGTCCTCGCCCCACCCATTCCCCCCCCGCCGGGCGGCATGAAGCTGCGGCCCCTGCCAGGCGCTAACCTAGTGGGCGCACGCGGAGCAGCCGCCGCCGCCGCTGCGCCCGTCGCACCTCCGCCAGTGGCTAGTCCTAGTCCACCGCCGCCTCGGGAGCGGACGTTTGTGGAGCCCAGTAATTTCGGCCCGCCCGCGCCTCTTCCCTCCACCGAGTCCGCCAACCGTGATCCCGAGCCGGAGCGCACGGCAGAGGGCCCCTCCCCCGATTTGCGGCCCTATCAACCACCCCAGGAACAGCTCGTGCTGCAACACCGCAAGCCCGCCCGGCATTGGGGGCCGCGGTCTGTTACAGCGTTGAGCGTGGCCGCGTTAGTCCTGCTACTAGGGCTCGGCTGGTGGGTGGCCGCCTTCTTCGGGGCCGCCCCGGAAGTCGGTGCAGTGGGCGCGCGCCAGCTTTGGGAAAAGGTCTGCCCGCCGCCGCCCGTCATCGTGGCCAAGCCGGTGCGGATCTCCAGTGATGCCTGGAACTTGGTGCTGGATGCGCCGAGCATGGATTGGTTCAGCCTGCATCCTGGGGGGAATAACGGGTTAGGCGTCATTGCTAATTTTTCCGATCCCGACGGCCCCATCCTCCTGAACTGCACCGTTCATGGTACCATGTCCCTGGAAAGCACGGACCCCAAGGCCGGTATTCCCGAGTCATTCGAGCGTTACTGCTTCCGCATGGGAGCCTCTTACATGGCTTCAGAACAAAACTTGGCCGCCACCGAGCGCGAGATCGGTGGGCGGAAATTTCTCTTCATCAAACAAGATCTCGAGCAAAGCCCAGGCGTCTTCCGCCCCTCCCCGGTCAGCCTCCACATTTACGAACTCATTGAGAACCATACCGCCTATAATTTCCTCTTCATCGGCAAAGGCTCCCATGCGAACGAACGCCTGAACGTCGAGGCGGAGCGCATTCTCAAAACCGTGCGCCCGCTCGTCAAAAACCTCGCCTTTTCCACGCTCAATAATCTCACCACCTCCGATCCCCTCATGCTAGCCGGAGAAACCGGCCTCGGCCTGCCGCGTCCTGGTCCCGCCTGGGACATCATCCCCGATGCCCCCACGCTCTTTGCCGCGTTAGGCAGCGCCAGCCAGACTCGCAGCTACGTGGCCACCGCCGCAGAGGCCCGCACCCGCCCCATCGCGTCCGGCTCCCTAGGCGCACCCTCCGTCGGCTACCAGACTTCCCAGGGCGACCTCTGCGGCCTCTCCGTTTTCCACCTGCCCGAGGAACTCAAAGTGGAGCCCGCCCACCTAGCCGATCTTATCCTAGCGGCATGGTTTCCTAACACTTCCGTGGATCGTCAAAATGAACGCCCCTTCCACGCTTCGGATCTCACCGGGGTGGAATACTCTGGGCAGATCTCGCGGGAGTTGAATCCCGGCCCCTTTCTCTTCCGCCTGCTCCGCCGGGGAGAAATGGTCTATGCGTTAGGGGCCGCTTCCTTCTCTGAGAAATACAGCTCAGAAGACCTCACCAAAGCGCTGGATGCTGCCGTCTGGAGCGCCCCGCGCAATGATCTACAAATTCTCAGCCCACGTTACACCCCCCCCGTTTGCCTAGCACTTTGGGAACATATCATCAACAGCCTGGGGCAAGAAAAACAGCAGGCGAACCAGCTCTTGCAGGCCGCAGATCTCTACGAGCAAGCCTACGCCACCCACGCCAGCTACCCCATCCTCATGGCGTTCTGTGATTGCCTAGCCAAACTCAATCAACCCGAGCGAGCCTCCGCCATGCTGGAGCAAGAATGGCGCAAACTCCCCGCCCAAGCCAACTTCCTGGGCCGGGCCGCATGCTTCCAGGCCCACCACGGCAAGCTGGACCAAGCCACTGCCCTCATGACCACCGCGCTGCAAATGTCCGCCCATAACGACTTCGCCCTCACCTACGATCTCATCCAAGATTACCTCGTCGAACTCCGGGACGCCCACGCTAAAGACGAGACCCTCCGCGTCCTAGACCTCCTCAATTCCCGCGCCCCCAGCAACGAATGGCGGCTCTGGGAAGCCTACATTCTCTACAGCAATCCCGAGACCAAGCCCCAGGGCCTCACCATCATGGAAGGCCTGATCACTGGCGTGCGACGGAACCGAGAACTGGCGCGGGATATGCTGCGTTTCTTAAAAGAGCATAAAGCCTATCCGCTAGGATTAGAGGCCGCCCAAGTTGTGCTGCATTTAAATGTGCATGACGGTATGGCATGGTTATTACGGGCTACTTGTGAACGCTCCCTGGGTGATGATCAGAAAGCCGCAGCCACCCTGGCCAAGGCTCGGGAATACAATCCTAACCTCCGAGATTTAGACGAACTCGCCTACTCCATCACCGACGATGAAGGCGGCCCCGTGCTCAGTGAGAACGGCCCCCAAGCCCCGCCCATCAACCTTCCTGCCGATGTCCTCCGCTTGCTAAAAACTGAGCCCTACGCCACCACGCCCAAGACCGAGGACCCCTACCAATACCTCTACCGCATCCGCAGCGTCACCTACGATCCGGGCAGCCCCTACACCATGACGAACCGCTATTCGATTCGGATTCAAAACGCTGGGGGTATGGAAACCTTTAATATCTTAAAGCTGCCCTATCATCCCCGAGGGGAACGGATCCAAGTGAATGATCTCCATGTGCGCACTCCCGATGGCAAGACCATTGCCCCGGCTAACATGCGTGATGCTTTCATTACCGAAGACAATGCGGACGGCATGTCCACGGGGATGCGCGTGCTCAACGTGCCCGTGCCCGGCCTAGCCCCAGGCTGCATCTTGGAATACACCGTCACGGAACTCAGCCTCGGCGTCGTGGCCGGACCGCTCACTACCAGCTTCCATTTTGCTACAGATATGCCCTGCGCGCTAGACATCTTATATATTCATAGCCCGGTGGCTAAGATCGAATATCGCCATAGCACCGGCACCAAACCGCTCAAGATTCCGACTGGCCTCGTGTGGGTCGAGCGCACCCAACCCGGCATTTCCTATGAACTCCACCAACCCTCCTTAGAAAAGTTCGTCCCCGTGCTCTGGACTGGCGACGGCGGAGAAAGCTGGGCGCGCCTGGGGCATGAATACCTCAGCCTCATCCAACATAAACTGAAGCCAGACGAGACCATCACCAAACTGGCGAAAGAGAAGACCAAGAACTGCACCACGGATGCCGAGCGTATCGCCATCCTTTCCTCATACGTGCGAGATACTTTAAGTTATGCCGCCATCGAATTTGGGATGCGGGGCCTCATCCCTAACACGGCCAACGAGAGCATCAAAAACCGCTACGGAGACTGCAAGGACCACAGCGTGCTCATGTATCAACTTCTCCGTGCGGTCGGCATCCCAGCCAAGCTCGTGCTGGCCAATGCTTCCACCGCTGTGCAGCCAGATTTACCCGCGCTCGGAGCCTTTAATCACATGATAACCGCCATCCCCGCTGCCACTAAAGGAGAATATGATTATATAGATTGCACCAATAAATATATGGCCCCTAAATTCGGCGTGCCCCCACTCCACCTCGCAGGGAAATTCGTGCTCGTGCTCGGTGAGGCCTCCAATGAACTCAGTGCCGAGTCCTCCAAACTCATCAAAATCTGCGCCATCCCCGAAGGCAGTGAAACCGTGAAGATCGAGCGCACCGCCCAGGTTATCGATCAGCGGAATTTAGCCATGAAAGAAAGTATTTCCCTCACTGGCCTCAGCGCCTGTGAGATGCGCTACCACCTCGGAAAAACCACTGAACGCCGGGATTCCAAGGCCGCCATCCAGCGGCTCCTAGGCATTAATCGCGCCCAGTCCAACGTCACCCTAGCTAAAGTCGAAAACCTCAGCGACCTGGAAAAGCCCCTCATCATCAACCTCGAATACGAAGTGAAGAACGCCTGTTCTAAGCTAGGCCAGAGCCTCAGCGCCCGGCTGCCTAACCTCAGCGTCCTCCGTTTCCTCGATCCCGACACCGTGGGCGAGACGCGCCACAGTCCATTTGAATTTGCCAGCCCACTGCAACTCACCTTACACACCAAACTCTACGGCCCCGCTGGTATGGCGCTTACGCCCACCGCCACAGAGCCCACGGAACAACGCTTCGTCCGTTGGAGTGCTAGCCAAACCAGTAGCGATGGACGCTCGGACCTGACCCTTAACCTCACCCGCCGCACGGGCATCTTCCCCGCCGCTGACTATGCAGACTTCCAATCCCAGATCAACGATGCCGCAGGGGCCGTCGAAGAAGCCACCCTCATCCCCAGCACCGGTGGAGCCAAAGAACTCACCACCCGCGCGCATCCGTGAGCGCTTTATTAAGGAGGTCGTGGGATTGACCACATGTGCAGCCCTCCTTTGCACGGATCAGGAAGTGCCACCACCCACCAAAATCTCGCATTTTAACTAGACGGGGCCGGGGGGGCTATGGCACTGCTAGAACTTCGACCTATGGCTTTCCCCGCATCTACTTGGAATAAATTATGGGCGGACTGTTTCGCCACTGCGCGACGTCCGTTGTCAGGGCTCTGCGTGCCGGAAACGGAGGCGGAGGGAGTGGCGCGTGTGGTCTTCCAACGCTTATTGGAGGCGGGCCAGCGGCTGGATAGCCTGCCGGAGATCGTGGAATTCCTCCGCACCCAGACGCGCAAGGCGTCCCTGCAAATGCTAGCCGCCGCGCGTCTCCAGCAGGATGCGCCTGGGCTCTGGGCAGAGCCTGCCGCTGGGCGGGAACCGCCGCGCATCCACCTGCGCGCGCTGCAACAGGACCGCACCGCCACGGATGCTTGGCAGCAAACGCTGAGCGCTTTTCGCCAGCAAAATTGGCACCCCGTGCAGACGTTAGGCGTGCCCCCGGAGGAGATTGAGGACGTGCTCTCAGACACGCTAGTGGCGTTGTTTAAACCACGTGCCGATGGCGTCACGCGCCCGCTGGATACCATTACCGTTTATGAAGAACTGATGCCGCTGCTCCACTCCATGGCCAAGTTCGTGGCCACGGATTACCTCCGTGCGAAGTCCGCCTTGAAGCGCGCTCCCAAGGACGGCTTCGCGAGTGGCGAGGCCGCCGTTAACGTGCCCAGCCCAGAGCCCGCCCCAGGAGAGCATTCGTCGTTCTACCAATGTTACCAAGAGTGCCGGGACGCGCTCACCGACTTCCAATGGAACCTCCTGATGCGGCTCTACGTGCTAGAGTCTGTGAACCGCCTCCAGCTCATCGAGGAGCCCGCCGTGCTGCAAGAGATCGGCATCAAGGCCAGCGCCTCGCACGCCACGCGGCGGCGGCATCTCAATGATTACCTAGAGGCCGTCATCGCCCAACTGGCCTCACGCCTGCGGCTGCCTGATAATTAAATTTTCTGGTAACTTTTTTTGCAAATCACTTCCCGCCAATCCGATCATCCTTGTAGAACCAACACCTCCTATCTCAGATGACCCCAGAACCCCTAGCCGCTAACACCACCACGCCCGCCCCGACGACCACGCCGGAGGCGGCCCTCACGTGGCTAGCCAGCCAGGCCACGCCTGACCATGGTGAATCCGCCCCGCCGCTTCCGGCGGACTTGCTGAGCGACATCCAGAAGAAGTTCGGATTAGCCCCGGAGGCTGCACGCAGCGTGGAGCGGGTAAGTTTGTGGTCGCGTCTTAGCGCGTTGAGTTGGGGCGGGGCGCTGGCTACCGCGTGCGTCGTGGCGCTGTTGGCGTTCCATTTCACCACGCCCATGGCTGGTCCCGGAAATGGCGCGGAACCCATGCGCGGGCAGTCCACCGTGGTCGGCACGCCGGGCATTTCCTGGCATTGGATCGGCCTGGAGGCGTTCCCTGCGGAGGCCGCCACGGTGGCGAAAGAAGATCTCACAGAGGAAATTTCCTCCAGTGCCATCGTCGTCACGCTCGACGCGACGCGTGATCCACTAGCTGTTATTGTGACCGTCACGAAGAACGGCAAAGTGCAGCCCAGCCTAGAGCGGAAGCTGCCGAAACAAGCCACCCCCGCCCGCGCCAACGAGTGGGTGACCACGCTGCAAGAACTGCAAAGCCAACTGAGCGCCACCCCGTAGTTTCCTTATGCGGGCGGCCCTCTTCATCCCTCCCCTGGCGTTGCTGCTGAGCACCTCAAGCGAGGCCGCAGACGTTCGCAGCATTCAGCTAGATCACACCGCCCCGGTGCCAGCGCAGGCTGCGCTGACCGCTGCCCTCCAGCCATTCCTCGGCACCGCAGACCGCGCGGACGCGGAAGATCAGATCTCGGAAATGGTCCTGCACCATTACCAAGCGCATGATTTCCCGGTCGTGCTCGTAAGCATTCCTGCTACGCCTGGGCCGGATGGCGTGCTGCATGTCGTGGTGACAGAAGGCCGCGTGGGCACGGTGTCCCAGCCCGGCCTGCGCTTGCAGCCGGGCGATCTCCTCACCAGCACCCGCCTCCAACAAACGCTAGATGACCTGCAACGGAATCCTTTCCACCATGTCACTGTAGCGGCCACGCTAGGTGTGACTCCGGAACTGGCGAACCTGCAATTTGACTTCGCCAAAGCCTCGCCCATCCTCGCCTGGGCCAGCTTCAGTAATGATGGCGTGAAGCCCCTGGGGGAAGCCCGGTGGCTGGCGGGAGCCACGTTAGGCGATCTCGGATGCGGGGACCAAACGCTGACCGTGCAAGGCCAAATGGCCGAGGACTACGCCACCTACCACGCCGTGTTAGGCGAGTGGAAAGCCCGCCTGCCTTGGCATCACGAAATTTCCCTAACTGGAGCCATCGTGGAAACGGAGGCGCCTGCCCTGGAGGACATTTCCGTGCAAGGTGCCGCGTGGTTTGCGGGGGCCAAGTATCTCGTGCCGTGGCGCAGCAGTCTGAGCTGTGCAGGCGAGACCTGGCTAGGCATGGACGTGAAACATTTATCCACGGACGTGCTCTTCGGTGGCGATGCGGGGCTCGTGCAGCCGCTGGACATCGCGACATTTACCCTGGGAGAAAAGATGACTTTCACCACTGCGCATGATGCGATGGAAGTCAACGTGGAGGCCATTTACAGCCCCGGCGGCCTGTGGGGCCACAGTGATGATGCGGACTATGCAGCGGCCTCCACAGAAACGTCAGCGCAGTTTTTCTATGCGCGTGGATTGGCCACGTGGACGCATACCTTTGTGAATCAAGCCAGTCTTCTAACCAGCATCGGCGGCCAATGGGCGGATGGCCCGCTCCTGGCATCCGAGGCGTATTACCTCACCGGAGCCAATGCGGTGCGCGGATATCGGGAGCGCAGCGTGCTGGGGAGCAAGGGCCTGCGCGGCAGCGTGGAAGCGCGCAGTGCTTGGCGGAAACTCGCCCCCGCACGCGTCCAAGGCGTGGCCTTTGTGGACGCGGGACACACGCTGGACAGCACGCCAATCAGCCTGGGCACTGGCCTGCGCGCCCAACTGGGCCAATGGGGACAACTCCGCTGCGAGGCCGCTTGGCCGCTCACAGAGGGCCTGCCGCCCCGACTCCACCTCAGCATTTCCATTTTTTTCTAACAAATTTTTCCTATGACCCGCACGCTCCTTTTCCTCTTGCTAGTCACGCCTGCCCTGGCGCAACAGACGTCCACGCAGACCACTCGGGTGCTCTTCGCGACACGCGACGTGACGACCAGTGGCACCCCCGTGGCGCTGCAAGATTTCAAGACCTCCCTACCACATCCTCCGGTGCCCCCAGGGGAATGGATCATCAGTGATCCGCGCCTCCAGACCACCGTCGCGCTGCTGCACCTAACCCCCGCCGAGTATGAGGACCTGCAAATCTATTCCAACCAGCATCGGGATCTCCTCGTGGAAGTGGACCAACGCATGTCCCCCACTGCGGATCCCGTGGTGCCGGACCCGCCACCCACGGGCTGGGCGCTGACCTCGCTGCTCTCGGCCTTGCCTTACGGCTTGCCGATTCATGAAGGCTGCCGACCCTGTCAGGTGACGCTGTATGCGGTAGATACAGGCGTGCAGCGGCTCATCCCCAGTGGTAGCGGCAGCGTGCCTCATCCTCAATTTACGGTGGGCTCGCCTGTGGTTTGGGGCGCGGGACTGATGGCTCCTAGCCTGATCGGCACGGGGGCTACGCCCTTTGATGACACCTACAACCACGGCACTGGCGTGGCCTCCACGGCGGTGGGTAAGGACACCGGGCTCTTCGCTCATTTGCAGGGTGGCTCGGTCTTGCTAGAGCCTTGTCAGATTTATTTCCCCTTCACGGGAAATCTCCTGCAACCGTGGGTCGCAGATGCCGTCAACGTCATCTTCCAAGCCTCCGTCCTTCAACTTGCCAAACGCAGCGATGCCAGCCTCACGAATGACGCCGCCGTGCTGCTCTTCGCCAATCGGACCAACAATGCCTACTCAGAAATCCTCGAACGCCAGATGGCCGCCGCCGCCACCGCTGGCATCGTCGTCGTGGGTGCGGCAGGAAATGCTAGTTCTAACATTGACCCCTCCTTGCCCGCCACCACTACGCCCATGCCGAACGGCTGTTTTCCTCTGGCTCTGATCACGCAAATCACGCCTGCGGCTGCGCTGCGCTCGCCCGCTGGCTTGCCGTTGAACAAAGTCCTAGCCGACATCTTCGCGCCCTGTTTCACCTACGCCACGCCACCCGCAGAGCAGATGATTCTCGTCGGCGGATACACCAATGCGAACACGCTTTCCATCAACACGAACTACGGCCTGGCCACGCATCTCTTCGCGCCTGGAGAAAACGTCATCCGTGCCAAGAACAATGGCGCTGGGCTCGTCACTGGCAGCGGCACTAGCTATGCAGCGGGCTATGCAGCGGGCTTGGCGTTGTATTATTTATCTTTCCGGCCCTGGGCCACCGTGGCGGAAGTGCGGAGCTTCGTTCTCGCGCAGTCGGACCTCACGGCCATCCTGCCTCCTGCGAATGCGGATCCGGCCATGCTGATTCATAAAATGCGCTTGGATACCATGGCGGCCCCAGACTGCTGCTTGGATTACGAGACCTGGGCCACCCATCGGGGCCTCTCTGGTGCAGATGCTAGTAAATTAGCCGATCCCGATACCGACGGCCTGCTGAACCTCGTGGAATGGGCCTTGAATAATGATCCCAGCGCTCCTGGCACGAATCGTGGCCTCAGCCTCACGCAGCACGGCGGGCATTTTTACCTGCACCTCAGCCGCGCTTCATACCATGTGTGTGGCGCGCGTTTCAACGTCGAAGCCAGCCTGGATCTCAATGATTGGACGGCCCTCGTCCCAGTCTTTACCGACCTCCCCACACCTCCCGGCTGCGAGCAGAACCGCGAGTCCGAAGCTCTGCTGCCAGAGGAGCCGACCAAGAAATTTTACCGTCTCCGTATCGATGCCCCTTAGCCGTTATCTGCGCTACGCAGCGGCCATGCTGGCCTGGAGCGCGGATTTTAAATCCGCTGCGAAGGCCGAGCCGCAAAGCACTCCGAATAGCCACTCAACCATCGCAGTGGATTGCCAATCCGCGCTCCAGGAAATCGACCGTCTCCTGGCCAGTCAAGATTACGCTAGCGCCCTGCCGCAACTCCTCTCCCTAACTCCACAAACTCCCCGCCAATCCACGCAGCGCACCCTAGCGTTAGGCACCGTTTACCGCCAACTCCAACAGCCAGACGAAGCGGCCACGTGGCTGCATCGCGCGCAGGAACAACTAGCCACCGAGCCCGCCGCCGACTTGCTAGGCCTGACCCTCATCGAGCTAGCGCAACTGCATCCATCCGACTCTACCGCTGAGTTCCACGAAGCCTGGCGCGTGCTGCAAACACTGCCCCAACAGCCCGAGCTAGCCGCCAATGCCCGCCTCAGCTATGCCGAAGCGCGCCTGTCCCAGGGCGACTACACCACCGCCCAAAACGCCATAGCCGAGGCCCTAACGTGGCTGGAAAAGTTCCCCACCCCGCCCACGCCCGCACGCACCGCCGCCCAAGCTCACGCACTGCAAGACCAAGGCCACTGGCAGTTAGTAATGGGCAATTATCCTGCCGCGCTCACGCAGCTCCAAGCCGCGCTCAGCCTCGCCACCGACACCGTGCCCATCTTGGGAGACATCGCCCTAGCGCAATGGCGCAGCGGAGATCAGGCTACGGCGGCAGCTACTTTTCAAGAAGCCCTCAGCGAGGAAACATCGCCTTACTTCGGCACTATTTTCGCCAACTATGCCGCAGCCGTGCTGTCCACCATGGATGCCAGCCTGCCCAGCCGGGAGTTGCTGGACACAGCGAGTGGGATCGTCACTCACTTGCAAGAACACCCACTCACGCTTAGCTCCCGGCTCAGCCTAGCCGAGGCGCAGCGTCAGGTGGCCATTGCTCAAGGCTACCTGGGCCAGGGCTATGAAACCACAC
>JAYVOP010000087.1:0-2145 GCA_043757865.1 Verrucomicrobiales bacterium
GCTTGCTTGGCGGCCTGCTTGGCGGCTCCGATGTCTTTTTCCAGACGCAGCTTTTGATGCTGTAAATTCCCCAGCCAACTTCCGCGCGCCATTTCCACCTTGCGCGGTAGATTGCGCAGGCTGGCGCTCTGACCTTTGGTGATGCGTTGTTTGCGGGCGGCAAAGCGAGCTTTGAGCACGGCGGCACGCTCGTGCAGTTCTATCTCCAGAGCCGTGCGCTTGGCCTCTAACTGCTCCTCCGTGGCCGTGATCGTGAGGTTGTATTTGCGATTCGTCTTATACTGGCGCGTGCGTTGGTCCGCGCTGAGTTGGGTTTCTTTCTTGGAAAATTCGGTCACGGTTTTTTCTAACCGATCCAGTAATTCCAGGCTCTTGCTAACGCGTAAATCAGTTCCGTTATTCACAGTCATGTTTGATCTTTCTTAAAATGGTATCCAGCTCTTCCATGACAGGCGCAGCGTGCGCAATCATCAGCGGGAGGGCTGCTAAATATTTCTTCTCAAATTCTTGGGCCTTTTGATCCCGCCAAGCTTGCTTGGTGCGGGACCATTCCACGGCTAGATCTTTGCTCGCTTGGGCGAGGGTGGCACTGCCAACGCGGACACTCATAAGGATGGGGGGAGGTGGGGTGGGGGACCATCGGCGGGAAAGTTCACGATGTCTGGGAGGGAAGCGGAAGCTAAGGTGGAGGCCGTGCCGGCGTAGTCCGCCAGCGTCCGCATGGCCTGCACGAGGAAGGCTACGCCCATGGGCATTTCATGATCTAGATACTGTCGCAGCACGGCTAGCCGACGCAGCAAGGGCTCGGTGGTGCGCTCGAATTCCCGCAGCCAGAGCTTGATGGCCTTGAGCTTTTCCTCCGCCTCTGCCACCAGATGCTTGGCCTTGCGCACGGCAGATTCTTCGGCGGAAACATTGTCCCGGAAGGTGGAAAATCTCGCGCTGATGAGTTCCTGCGTCACCCGGTCCAGCAACTGATGGCGACGTTTCAACTGCCCTTCCCAATGCACGCGCTGCTCACCTTCGAGCCACAGGCGGACGCGGCGGGTCTCCTCGCCCGCCATATCAATCGCGCGGCGGGATTTGCTGAGAAACACCACCACGTGTGATCGAAATGTTTCGAGCACATCAAGCGAGGTGATGTTAGCGTGTTCGGCCATGGAGGGAAAGGGCGTAAGCAGGGTGGTGGTTCCATCTAACGAACCAAGGCGCGCATGGTTGCAAAGACTGCGGCATTTGTAAAGCCACTCCTTGGGTGGCCCGCGCGACGCTATTTTTTAGTGAGCGAATCCCCTAACTCCTGACGGATCACTGCTGCCTGGCGCTGGAGATCGGCCACGGTGGCGGGTTGGGCGGTGGCGAGGTTCTGCGTTTCTCCGATATCCGCGTGGAGATCGTAGAGTTCTAGTCCCACGGGCAGCGGGCGGTATTTCCCTGGTGTGCCATCGTGGCCGGGGGCTTGTCCTAGCATGGTGCGGGCGGTGTGGGGAAAGAGGAGTTTCCACTGGCCGCTGCGCATGGCCTGGAGTTCCCCTGGGCCGTAGTAGAAGAAGAGTGCGGTGTGGGGCGGAGGGGTGTCCGGCTTCATTTCCAGCACGTCGGCAATGTTCACTCCGTCCAATTTTTCTTTGGCCGCTGGGAGGCCCGCGTAATGCAGTATCGTGGGCGTAAGATCGGTCGTCATCAGGGGCTCGTGGGTGATCTGCCCCGCTGGGAAATGCCCTGGCCACCGAGCCAGGAACGGCACGCGGATGCCTCCTTCATAGCAGGTGCCTTTCCCCTCCCGCAGCGGGCTGGCGGAGCCTGCGTGGTTCCCGTAATTCAGCCACGGGCCATTGTCCGAAGTGAAGATGACGATCGTGCGGTCCGTGAGCTGCACATCGTCCAGGGCTTTTAAAATGGATCCGACCGCTTGATCGATCTCTTGCAGCACATCTCCAAATAAGCCGCGCGGGGTCTTCCCCGCATTAGCATCCGAAACGAACAACGGCACGTGCGGCTGGTTAGGCGCAAAGTAGAAGAAAAACGGCACGTGCTGGTGGGTCTGGATGAACTGCGTGGCGCGCTCCGCATAGCGCAGGGTGAAGGTCTTCTGATCCTCCGCGCACACGTTAGGGATTAGCGGCGTAATGCCGTCGATCAAGG
>JAYVOP010000088.1:0-7835 GCA_043757865.1 Verrucomicrobiales bacterium
ACCGATGCCTGCATCGACTGGGCGGACACCGTGCCCGTGCTGGAAGGCTTAGCCCAGGCCGTGCGGAAGGCTCGTCGGTAAATATTATCATGTCCCATCTAGCGCCCCATACTCGTGCCACTATCAAGACTGCATTGCTCGCCCATGACGTGGAGCCGAGCCGCGGGATGGGGCAAAATTTCCTTACCGATGTGGAGGTCGCGCGCTGGATTACAGAGCAGTTAGACATCACGCCGGAGGACACCGTGCTAGAGATCGGGCCGGGGCTGGGGGCGCTGACGCAGCATTTATTAGGGAAAGGCAAGCGGCTGATCTTGCTGGAAAAGGATGCGCGCCTAGCCGCTAGGTTGCGGGCGGAACTGCGGGACTACCGCGTGGAAATCATTGAAGGAGATGCGCTGCGATTCGATCTGCGCACGCTGTTTAAAGATCAGCCGATCAAGCTCATCGGAGCGTTGCCGTATTCTTGCGGAACGGAAATTGTCCGCGTCTTCATGGAGAATCCGAGCCCGATTTCGCGCGCGGTGTTCGTGATGCAGAAGGAGGTCGTTGATCGAATCTGTGCACCTCCCAGCACGCCGGATCGCGGCTTGCTAAGCCTGCGCGTGCAGGCCCGCTGGGTGACGCAACACCTCCGCGTGCTGCCGCCAGACATCTTCGAGCCCCAGCCGAAAGTGCATTCCGCAGTCATGGCCCTAACGCCTCGGCGGCGGGCGGAGTTACCCACGTTTGATGAGCGCGTCTTTGATCGCATCATGCGCATGGGATTCAATCAGCGGCGGAAAATGTTGCGCAAGACGCTGCCCGCGCACGCGCTGGGTTGGCCGCACCTGGCGCAGGAGATCGGGGCGCTGGAAACGGCCCGGGCGGAGGAGCTAACGCTCTCCCAGTGGGTCCGACTGGCGCGGCTCTATGACCCGCATGAGCTGAAGGATGTGCCGCAGCGGGCGGAGGAGATCTTCGATGTGGTAGATGCGGAGGATCGCGTGCTGCGGCAGGAGACGCGCGCGGTGGTTCATGCGCAGGGCCTGGGGCACCGGGCGATTCATATCTTTGTGTTCAATCAACGGGGGGAGTTGCTGCTGCAAAAACGCAGTCATTTGAAGGACGCCATGCCAGAGCGCTGGGACTCCAGTGCCGCCGGGCACGTGGACGCTGGCGAGGAATATCTGCCTGCGGCGGTGCGAGAACTAGCCGAGGAGTTAGGCTTGGAGCAAACCGCCGAGCAACTAACCGAGGTGGCCAAGATCCCCCCGTGTGCCGGCACGGGCTTTGAATGGGTGCAGCTCTACCGCACCACCGATGACCGCAGTGTGAGCTTTCCCAGCAGTGAGATCGAGAGCGTGGCGTGGTTTCCCCTAGCAGAGATTTCCGCCTGGGTGCAGGCCCGCCCGCAGGACTTTGCAGATGGTTTCCTAGAGTGCTGGGCGCGTTGTTAGGCGGCCGTTTCCTATGGCCGGGTGAGCATGAAGACCAGCACCACAATGGTCGTAGGTAGAAGGGCGGCCAGGAACAATCCTAACGCGGAGACGCCGTGGGGGAAATAGCGTTTCAATAGAGACTGGCCCGCTGGGTTAGGCGCATTGGCGATGACGGTCAGCCCGCCACCCGCCACGGCTCCGCTCATAATGGCGTATTGGGCGGCGGGAGTGCAATGCGCTTGGCTAGCCAGAAATGTAATCAGCGCATTATCATTGAACCCAGTGAGGATGGTGGCTCCCAGATGTTGCACCCACGCGCTGAGATCCGTTTGCAGCACGGGTTCTAGCCACCAAGCCTGGAGCCGCCCATGGACCACTAATCCAGCTAGGAAAAAGCCCACCATGAGCGGCCCTCGGAAGCTGCTCTGGGTCTGATAGTTTTTCGTCGTATGCACTAACGCGAGGAAGAAAATATAGCCACCAATGAAGAGCGGCGGATGATGCATGACCAACACTGTCCACGCCATGAAGGCGAGGTGGAGCACCGTCACCAGCCACGGCACGGGAGCCCCATCGTCGATCCAGCCGATGGCCGGCTGCTCTGTTTTTTCTGCTCCCGCCGCTGTCGCCAGACTGCGCAGCGCACCACGGAAGAGCAGCCAGTAAAGCGTGGTGCTCAGCAAGATGCCCGCCACCGCGCGCACGCCGAAGGTGCTGAACATGTAGAGCGAGGACCAATTCCACCGCTCTGGCCCCGCCACCATGATGACCGGAGGCGCGGCAAAATTTGTCAGCACGCCGCCCACGCTCACATTAACAAAGAGCAGTCCTAACGTGGCATATTTAAACGTGCGGCTAGGCTGGAGTTCATAAAATTTCCGACTCAGCAGCATCGCACCTATCGTCATGGCCCCGGGCTCGGTAATCACGGAGCCTAACAGCGGGGCCATCGTCAGGATGGCCCACCACCAAGCCGTGGGCGTGCCGTGGCCGAGCCGGGCGATGACGCCCAGGCAACGCTCCGCAAACTTTACCACTGGCCGCGTGGCCGCCATGGCCATGATGACCACGACGAAGAGCGCCTCTGTAAACGGACTGCCATGATGCAGGAAATGCGTCACCCGCTCGCCCCCATATTGAGAGCACGCCACAGCCAGCACCGGAATGGCCCAGAGGGCAAAGACCGCCTCCACCTCACCCAGAAATTCGAGCGCATTCCCGAGCATGGACTCCTGGCCGTGCTGGGCTGGCGTGAGGCGGGATTGGTAACGGTGCTCCACGCGCCGCGACCACGCAGCGAAGAGCGGGGCTACGAACGTATGCACAATCGCTCCCAGGAAAAGCAGCGTGAAAATGAGATTCACAGGATGCTCAGCCGCCCGTGCGCGCAGCACCTCTAGCAGGGACGCGCCCGTGGGATCATGGTATTCACTAGCCGGAGTGGGAAAGGAAGTTGGCAACATACCAGTAGCTGAGACTGCGCACCACACAATGCAAGCAGGAGCTAAAATTTCAGTCCTGGCCCCAGTTCTAGCACTACGGGACAATGGTCAGAGCCCAGGATGTCTGGGCGGATCTCACAGGCTTTGAGATGTGGCTTCAGGGCTGCGGATGCGCCCCAGTAATCCAAGCGCCACCCTACGTTCTGCGCCCGCGCATCTCCGCGATAGGTCCACCATGTGTATCTCCCAGGAAATTTATCGAACTCCCGAAACACATCCACAAACCCCGCCGCTAACAACGCACTGAAGCCCGCGCGCTCCTCGTCCGTGAAGCCCGCATTCATCCGATTACTCCGTGGGTTTGCCAGATCGATCTCCGTATGGGAGACGTTGAGATCTCCGCAGAAGAGCACCGGCTTGCGCTCCGCTAAGGTGCTCAGATGCTGCCGGAAGGCCACATCCCAGCGCTGCCGGTAGCCTAGCCGCAGCAGTTCCCGCTTACTGTTCGGCGTGTAAACATTGACCACGAAGACCTCCGCATATTCTGCCGTCACCACCCGGCCCTCCTGATCGTGCTCCGGCCATCCCAAGCCTAACGTGATGCGCTGCGGCGGGATCTTGCTCAGAATCATGGTGCCGCTGTAGCCCTTTTTCTCAGCGGGATTGAAGGTGATGGAGCGGTATTGCGAGAGGTGCGTGAGGTCGATCTGCGCTGGCAGCACTTTGGTTTCTTGCAGGCAAATCACCTCCGGGTCCGTCTCCTCCACAAAGTCGGCAAAGCCTTTATCCATCGCAGCGCGCAGGCCATTTACATTCCAAGTCACAAGTTTCATAGGCGGCCACTGATGCTGGAAACAAAGCACCCTGCAATGACCAAATGGCGACATTGCAGGGTGGGTGGGAAAAGGAATTGGTTGCGGGAGCTGGATTTGAACCAACGACCTCCAGGTTATGAGCCTGACGAGCTACCGGGCTGCTCTATCCCGCGTTGTTGTCGTAGTTCAGCCACCCTTTTGCGCAAGGTGAAATGTGATATTCTTTCAGCCGCCCACGTGGGGCGCGGCAAAAAAAGTTAAGATCATGAGCTACGGCCCGTGGAGGCTACTGGGGGCAGTAGCGCCCGTCATTGGTGGTGCGTCCTCGGCACCAGCCCCGGAGGGCCGTAGGAAATTAGCCGGGGGCACCAGCCCCCGGAGCGATGATTCCCCGACATATCGACAGGGTCCCGTCCGGTTCAAGTAAATCTTCTCTCTGTCTATCCGGTGCAGTCTATCCGTGATGCAGAAGTGTTGCTGGCTGCTCTGGTGATGGGGGTGTATTGGTTCAGGGATTGATGAAACGGACTGATTCAATGATGCGCCTCATTGCGGCTTCATCTGCTTCTCCTCCTCCGTCACGCCCTACATCCCATCCCTCGCCCACCGCAGTGGCCACTGCCACGCGGCCATCGCTCGCTCTAATATCACGCCTTCTCACGCCGATGGGAGCCTGGGGAAAATAGGGTTTCCCCCACGGATGATTTCCGTTAGCGTAAAGCGGCAGATCGCTCGCACCACGGTAGTAGTTAGGGCAAAACTTAAACTCGTAAGGACCATAGTGGCCGCCGTAGCTCAAAGGACTCGATTCACCTTTCTCTAAGTCTCTCCAGCTTTCTGGTGTCAAAACCTCAAGCACGACATGGATTCCATAACTATCTTCCGTCAAACCACCGTTGCTCCCCCAGTGGAGAAAGAAACTAGTTGAGGCGCATCCCGAATCTTTGGCGTATTCTGCGCTTGAGTTGCTCTCCGAATATCTGCTTTTTGGAGCCTCAAACACGATTCCTAATTTCTTACGTGTAACCGTTTCCCATTGAGAAAAGTCATTGTATTCAGTGGCTAATTTCGTTGAGTTCTGGCAACCACACATGAGAAGGGACAAGAAAATCATGGCTTGAATATTCATATTTTATATAGTGAAAAGACTGTTAATGCCGACCTTTGGCCCAATCGAGGTGGCGCTGGTGTATTGGTTCAGGGTATTGGTGGTGCGCAGGTTATTGCCCATGCCGTCTCCTCCTTCTTGGAGGGTGGTGCGATTGCCGATGTGGTCGTAGCTGTAGATGGATTTGCTTCCTGGCAAGATCATGGAGCCGGGGGTTTTGGAGGCATTATAGACTTGGCCTTTGGTATCGACTTTCCGCAGGAAGTTCCGGTCAACCTCTGTTTTAGAGTTTACGCCAGCAGTTCCCGCACGGTCTTGAGCAGGGTGAAATACAGTTTGTTATTACACCCCCGGCGGAGGCGCTCGATGATGAGTTCGGCGGGGCTGTCGATGGTGGCCGGGGCGAGGCTTTCTTTCTGCTGGGTCCCGTGGGTGATGCGGCTGATGAGGAAGGGCGCAGCGGGATCCCGGAGCACCTCACAAGTGACGGCGGGGCCTTGGAGGGTGATCTGGGCCACGGCAAAGGGGGAGTCGGAGGCCAGCAGATGCAGGCGGATGGCCACGCCTTCTTTGGATTCGAGCAGGAATTCACCGGGGCGGTCGGTCGGTTGGGGTTGCCAGGTCCAGCCCGCTTGGTAGGCCATCCAGGCGGCTAGCATGAGGGCGGCTAGCTGGTGCTGGGGGCCATGGGTAATGGTGATGTGGGTCAGGCGCGGCAGCTCGGCTAGGGCGGTGGGGTCATCGAAACAAGCGGCTATGGCTAGGCGGATTTGCAGCACGCGGGTCCAGGCTAGATCCATGACGTTGAAGTTAGCCCCGGCTTCTGCGTAGGCAGTTTCCAGCCGGGTCATTTGGGTGAGGGGCTCTAGCCAGGTGCCGCTGTCGATGATGAGTCGGTCAATGCGGCTGTAGAGCGTGGGCTCGAAGTTCTTTGAAAAACCTCCCTGCCACCAGAACACTAACGGCAGGTCTGAATCCAAGCGGCTGAGCACGGTGTTAGCCACGAGGTATTCACTGCGCCCACCGATGAGAAAGGTCACCTGCTCAGAGCAGACGGACTTCCCCCCGCCCGTTGCCACGTTGCAATGCGCCGTGACCCAAGCGCGCACGCTGAGGTCCGCAATGCTGGGATTCACCGCCACCAGCAAGGCGCGGCATGCGTGCTCCCGCGTGACTTCACGGATGATGGCGGTGTTCTCGTCCAGGGAATCAGGATGCTCGCTGTAGATGGCAAAGTTCATCAACGACGCCCGGGTGACGGCTTGATCGCTTTGAAATAAGGCATTGAGCGCCTTTTCCACGGAGGACAGTGGCACCTCAGTGCCGAGTTCGGGGAGGAGGTTTGGGGCGGCGGTCATGGGTTCGGGGCAGTTGGTGGAGATGGAAAGGGGTTGATCAGACGGAGCCCGCTGAGGTGCTGGAAGTCAGCAGTGTTGCGGGTGATGAGGGGCAGGGCAAACGCAATGGAGGTGGCGGCAATAATGGAGTCCCCCAGACTCATTTTTTT
The DNA here is from genome assembly GCA_043757865.1 of Verrucomicrobiales bacterium. Taxonomy (GTDB): domain Bacteria; phylum Verrucomicrobiota; class Verrucomicrobiia; order Verrucomicrobiales; family V1-33; genus JAGNEJ01. Next base: position 6,294 of record JAYVOP010000088.1, read on the forward strand.
CTGCTGCGGAGGATAATGGCTCGTTGGATGATGGCCTCATCCAGGGGTGCTTCCACTAGGCTGCTGATGATCTCCTGCAATCGGTCTTGCTGCTGGACAGGGAGCTGGCGAAAGCCGGGAAAACCAAGCACCTCGATCCGGCTGACGCTGGCGATGATGGCATCTGATCGATCCACGAAGGGCGCGCAGATCATGTCTCCAGGCTCGGCGGCGTAGTAAATAAGAATATTAGTATCGCAAAGCATGATCGTGGCTCGGAATGTGGCGTTCTAAAGTGGGCGATCTTGCCTGATCTCCCGTTGCCAAGCGGCGGGGTCGGGGATGACTGCGCGGAGCCCCCCGGAGGCGCGCAGGCTGGCGTAAGCGGCCTGGCGGCGGGCCATCATCTCCGGGGTGGCGAGGGGCAGGCGGGGTTTGGCATCGGAGGGATCCGTGAGCACGAGGAGGAGGTGGGAGCGTCCTGGTTTGAGCCAAGCAGGCAATGGTGAGAGGATTTGCATGCTGCCGTCCGGGTGGATTTCGGCGTCTGTTTCTAGAGTCTGCATGGATGAGCGGCTGGGGTTAGAAAGGATTAACGACGCGGTATCACAGTTAAGAAACCGCGCATCAGGATTGGTTGACCAAGGGCCAGGAACCTGGAAGCGGGACTACTGAGCCTTCCCCTGGCTGCCTTGCACGGCCATCACGCTGGTCAGCATTTCCAGGCGTTTGATCACGCCGTCGATGTCCATGACGTTGTCCAGCATGAGGGGTTCTTCCTCGTTAGGGAAACGCATGATGAGGCGTCCGCTGCGGACGAAGGGCAAGTAGTGTTCGAAGACATCCGTGACTTCCTTCGTATAGGTAAAGCCTGCGGTGGAGTAACGGCGGCGTTTATCTAAGATGCCGCCGACGACGATGATTTCGTTAGACTCAAAGCGCACGTAGTGGAAGCGCACATAGATGATGCCCACGATCATAAGGATGACCCAGATGGCGAAGACGCAGTAGTAAAACTGTGTGCTAGCGTAAGGCTGCAGGTGCTTTAACCAGGAGAAGAATTCCGGAAGGAAAGGATAGAAGATATTGACCAGCACTAACACGAGTCCAATGATGACCACGCCCGCGATCCACAGCAGCGCCCAGGTGAGGCCGATATCGAAGGTGATGGTAAATAGGCACAGCATCAGCGTGCCCAGGAAGGTGATGCCCAGCGCCTGCTCCAGAGGGGACACCGCCCCATGCTGGAGCATTTCCGTAGGGTTCTCATGGAGGTGCCACATTTGGAGAATACCGCAGAGCAGGGCAACGAGCGCGGCGGGATAGAGCACGGGGATCTTCGGCCAGAGGCGCACGATGAGGGCGGGCACGGAGCCCACGCTTTCGGGCCGCGGGGTGGGAGGATCGTTCGGTTCGAGGTGGGCAATGACGGGATCAGACATGGGATGCGTGGGTTAAAATAGAGAAGGTGGCCGAGGCCAAACCGTCTGCACCATAGTGGCTCTGCTCCGGCTGCCAACTTGAAATAATATCTTCACCCGGCGGGGTGGCCCACAACTCATC
>JAYVOP010000089.1:0-2135 GCA_043757865.1 Verrucomicrobiales bacterium
CAGAAATCTGCTAGATCCAGGGCCACACTGCCATTCCCCGCTCCCACGATCCACAGCCGATCCGGCGGCCCTTCCTGACGCACGCGGCGTTGCAGATAAGCAACTTGCGCCCCTTGGCCCGTCTCATAAGTCACCCGCTGCCCCCGACCTTTTTGCATCCAACTGCTCAGTTCCTGCGGCTGGTAAGCACGGGGGAAATACAGCAAATTACTCTGCCAAGCCGTCAACAGCCCCACCCCTAGCAGGACGACAATGGAGACAGAGCGAAAGATGGTGCGCAGGAACTTTCTCATGACCACAGAATCCACCTATCTCATCCACGAGCAAGCCAAGACCGGAGAGATATTCATCATCCGTGATTTATCTTTCACCTCACAAAAACAAATTTCGCCAAGGCCAACGGATCGGTTATTATCCACCTGCGTCGCATTGATTCATTGCATCCCCAGGAACCACCACTACCACCACTACTACTCAAATGAGAGCCCTCATGGGTCGGGACGGTGGGACTGCCACGGATCCAGAACCCATTGGCGAACCCAACATAGCCTACTGGTTTCCAACAGCCAATTTCATCGGGCAATATGATAACGTTGGTAACGCGCTTATAGATGCTGGGGCTGCGGATAACAGACGGGGGTGCGGGGTTGTCATCGCGACGCTGGGGCCATGTCTTGCCGATCTCGCATGGCGCTGGTTTCCGACTCGCCTTTATACTACAGGGCGGTTTTGCCCGAGGAGTTCGCGTTCCTTGTTTTCAAATAAGCTGACAGGTGGATTCTACGATTTCCTAACCAATGAAATGACGATTCCGCCGGGACTCTTCGCGCGACTCTATCAAATGCGGTGGGGCATCGAAAAAGTTTACGATGAGGTAAAAAACAATTGTGACGATAAACGAGCCTGGGCGAGCAGTCCGACTGCGAAAACGATGCAGGCCACGTTGATCTGCCTGCGCACAATCTGATGGGCATCCAGGAACAAACGTTAGCCCGAGAAGCAGGGGTGAGGAACCCCAGCGAAATCAAACGCAAAGCACGCCGTCTCAAGCAGAGGGCAGAGACTCTGGCTGCGAAAAATGAGGTCCTACAGTGCTCCAGCAGGACTTCCAACAACTCACGCAACGCAGCCTAAAATACATCCACTGGCTACATGCCGACCTTTTTGTAGAACTCCCTGGAGCGCGGGGGTGGCCGCCCTGAAGAATTCCTATGCGGTTTTTTAGGGCAAATGTGCGACACCGTTGGCTCATAGCATTACCTCAAAAGCGAGTCCCGCGTGATCTGTGGTGCTGCAAGCCGGGAGGATCACTTGGGAGCCGTATCATAGCAGGTCTGAGGACCTCATTTAAGGAGATGCTAACCAAGGCGGTGGCGGAACATCGGATGGTGGATGTGCACATTGGGCAGGATAGCGGAATGCCGTTTCATGTGGATCTGGCGTTGGCGGAGTTGTTGCTGGAGTTAGCCGCTAGGCTCAAAGGTTTTGGAGAGTTATGCCGAGGCGGCGGAGCCGCTGGTTCCGTCATGCTGGGAGAAGTGCGTGCATGGCTGCTGAGGTTCTCACGCGATTCGCGAAACCGTTGTATATAGTCCATTTTCCAAGAGGCCCCATGGTATAGCAACGGGCAATCAGTGGCTGGCATGCGCAGTTGAGGCAAGCGCAACCCCTCCCGTTCCTGTCGTTGGGTGTGCTAGTAATATCAATCAAACATTTCTTCCGGGCTGTCGTTCTGGAGGGTGTGCGTGTGGGTTGCTAGGATGGCTGCCAGGGGATCGTCTGCTTGCGGCATATCGTCCGGTAAGGGAACCGAACTGACATAGGGTGAGGCTGCGTTGCGAAGGCGCATCCTCTGCAGCGGGCGCTGGTTCCGGGGGGCGGTTGAGGGGTATGCCAACGGGTCACATCCGAACATGCTTTCATCGAAATGATGCGTCTGCACCTGATTGATTTTGAGTGACACGCGGAGAACTATGCCCAGTTATCAGGAGAATTAGCGAAGCACTCCCCGCAGGTGTGTAAGTTCAACCTTAAAACGGCGCTACGGGAATTTCGGGGGAGTTTTTAGGCTGGAGAAAGATCTAGCTTTCCAAGGAAGAAGAGCACTCGGGTGCGGAAGGATTTGAAGTTAGGGA
>JAYVOP010000090.1:0-7799 GCA_043757865.1 Verrucomicrobiales bacterium
CTAGTAAAGAAGACTACCGTTGGTATTACCTACTGGGCAACGCGCATCGTAATGACGACTACAGCCGGATCCTCAACTTCAACAACGCCTTCGGTCAACTCGCAGCGGGCAATGCCTCGCTGATCGATGGTGCCATCGACGTGGACCAATGGCTGCGCTCCTCGGCGGCCATGGCCTTGGTGAATTCTAATGACAGCTACTCCACCGGCGGCCTGCCCCATAACCTCAAGCTCTACGTCCGCCCCACGGATGGCCGCGTGCTCTATCTGCCCTGGGACGATGATTTCTTTAAACAGGCGACGAACTTTGCCGTGGAGGGCAACGCTGATTTGCAACGGATCATCGCCATCAGCCCCGCGAATCGGCGTCTGTTCTATGGCCACCTCCATGATTTGATGAATACCAGTTATAATGTGGCTTATTTAACCGACTGGGTGAATCATCTAAAAACTTACAATACCGCAGGAGGAAATTGGCAGGAAATCTTGGACTACGTGGCCGCCCGTGTCAGTTTTGTGCAGGCGGATTGCGCATCGAAATATCCCGCCGTGACCTACGCCATCAGCACCAATGGCGGGAATGATTTCTCCGCCGCCACCTCGCCTGTACCCTTAGCTGGTAGTGGCTGGATCAACATTCGGGAGATTCGCCTCAGCCCCACCAGCGAGGCCCTGCCAGTCACCTGGACTGGTGCTAGCACGTGGCAAACGCAAGTTCCCATGAATGCTGGGGTGAATCACTACACGCTCTATGCCTATGATTACCAAGGCACGCTAGTGGGCACAGATACGATCAATATTACCAATACCGGAACCGCCGTGGCTGCCAGCGCCAGCAACCTCGTCATTTCTGAAATGAACTACGCTCCCGCCGTCGCCACCGCCGCGCAGATCACGGCGGGCTTTACCGATGCGGATGACTTCGAGTTCCTAGAACTCCGCAACATCAGCCCCACTCCCGTGGACCTCAGCCAATGCCAGTTCGATACTGGCATCACCTACACCTTTGCCAATGGCATCATCGTGCCGCCGGGGGGCGCGGTCGTAGTGCCGCGTCGCACCGCTGCGTTTAATCTGCGCTATCCCGGCGTGGCCACGCTGGCGGAATATTACGTGGCGGGCAGTAACGTGTTGAGGAATGGCGGGGAAAGCCTGGGCTTGATTGATGCGCTGGGGGTGGACATCAAGCGCTTCACCTACAACAACAAAGCCCCCTGGCCGACCACTGCTGCAGGCGCTGGCAGCACGTTAGTCTTGGTGGCTCCGCGTGCGAATCCAGATCACAATGACCCGCTGAGTTGGCGGGCTAGCTTCGCTTCGTTAGGCAATCCCGGCAGCTCGGATGCCGCCACGCCGCCCGCCAATCCACTGGCAGACGACAACCAAAACGGCAGCGCGAATCTCGTGGACTTTGCCACCGCTAACACGCCTCTAATTAGCGGCAGCGGCACCACCTATAGCTACACGCGGAACCTCGCAGCAGAGATCGTGGGCGTCTGGGAGACTTCGCCTAACCTCGGCATGTGGAGCCCAGTGACTGGGGCCATTTCCACCCGCAGCGCGCTCAGCGTCACGACCGAGCAGATCACCACGGAGATCCCAGCCAGCGTGGATCCGCGTTGGTTCCTACGACTGCGATTCATCCTTCCGTGAGGAACCCGAAAGTGGTGCATGATCACCAACCGCCGCAGGCGTCCCGCCCATGGAGAGGCGGGCTGAGGCCGTCATCATCAATGTGAGCCAGCCACACTTTTAGAAGCTATACCCAGGCACCTCAATCCTTGGCAGACAGGGGAGCAAATTACCACCTTCCGTGATGAACCTAGAGGTCATCATCCGAGACCATTTCGAGTACACTGCCCTTCTGATATTCCGTCACGCGGGTCTCGAAGAAATTTTGCTCCTTCTTCACATCCATCAATGTGGATAGCCAAGGCAGCGGGTTCTGCACGCCTGCATTCAGCAGCGGCAGGCCGCAGTCTTCTAAACGGCGGTCGGCAATGAAGTCGATGTATTGGGAAAACTCGCTCACACTCAATCCCACGCTGTTGATCGGGAGGCAATCTGCGATGAAATCTTTCTCCAGGCTGACGGCCTCACGCATGGTTTCCACCAGATCCGTCTGGAATTCAGGGGTCCAGATGTCAGGATTTTCCTCCACCAGATCCATAAAGAGATTCCGGAAGACCTGAATGTGATTCGTCTCATCCCGCAGCGTGTATTGGAACATCTGGCCGATGCCCGTGAACTTATTTTGCCGGAAGAGGCTGAGGATCATGCCGAAGAGGCCGTAGAATTGAGTTCCTTCCATGCATTGGCCGAAGACGAAGATGTTCTTGGCTAGGAGTTGCTTATTTGGCGTCAGGGTGAGGTCTAGATCCCGTCGGAGCGCTTTGGAGATGCCAGTCACGAATTCATTCTTGCGTTTGATCGTCTCCACTTGCTCGAACATGGCTTCACATTCGTGCGGATTAATGCCCAGACTGGAGATCATATAGAGCAGGCTGTCTGCGTGGATGTTTTCCTCATGCGCATGTCTCCCGAGTACGAGTTTTAGCTCAGGAGCCGTGACTAACTCCCGCACCACATGGATCACATTGTCCCCCACGATGCCTTCCGCAGCACTGAAATAGCCGATGCCCATACGGATAATCCAACGCTCAATGTCCGTGATTTCATCCGAGCGCCATTGTTCGGCATCCCGCTGCATAGGCACGTCCTCCGGCTCCCAGTGGTTCGCTTTCATCTGCTTATATAATTCGTAGGCCCAGACGTATTTCAGCGGCAGCAAATTAAAGGTCATGGACTCCCGGCCGTTGATGACGCGCTTGGCTTGGAAGGCGGCCTCTGCTTTGTCTTGATCGAGCACAAACGTGCGAGGGCCGATGGTAAATATTTTATCCATGATGAGTTAGAAGGTGGTAAGTAGTGAGTGAATGGTGGTAAATGAGGTCGGAGGACAGGCTCCGATGAGCCTTGGCGCAGGGTGGAATGCCGTGGCGCGCCTGGAAGAGGATCCCGGAAGCACCACAACATATCGACTCAGCGGCGGGACCATACACAAGATAGAGTGGGGTGGCCACCAATTTCTCTGATTTTCTAGAAATAATCCTGCACTCCCTAGTGTTTCTCAGTGCCCTCGGCCTAGGCTGGGGCCCAAAGCACGAGAAGCCAGCGGTGTCGGCGTCTGCCGCATCAAAAAGCGAAAAAATTTAGGGTGCGCAGCGAGCCCCTTGGGCGTTGCTGCGGCTGTAATTTCTGAAAAAGGATTCGCGCTCGGGGAAACTCGCCTTAGTTTGCGCGCCCTCCTGAGTGACCTCATTTTATCTCATATGCTCCCCACTGCGACTAACCTCCACAGCATCGGCAAGCAGCTTATGGCTGCGCGGGTGGAGCGTGGCTTAACGGTGGAGGACATTGCCTTTAAAACGCACATTCCCGCTAACCGCCTGAAGGAATTAGAGAATGATGATTTCTCAAACTTCGCTAACCTCACTTACGCCAAGGGCTTTCTGAAAATCTACAGCGGCTATCTGAACCTAGACCTCAGTGAGTATCTCAACGAGTTCAATACCAGTGACTTCGCCAACATTTCCGGCCACGATTACATCCAAAGCGCGAACACTGGCCTGACCACCCTGAGCATGGCCGTGGCTCCTAAGGACCACAGCGGGCGGGGCAGTTCCATCGTGGCCATTGCCCTGTTGATCATTGCCGCCATTGGGTTGCCCATCTGGTATTGGCACCATGCTGCGAAAGAGGACGCCCCGGAACTCGTCCATGAGCAGACTGCTCCGGTGAACGTCCCCAAGGCTAGGGTCATCAAGGACACTCCTGAGCCAGAGCCTCCCGCACCCGTGGTGCCGCAGATCCGTTCCGCCATCCCCGTGGTGCGGGCGATCCCAGAGGAAACGGCCCCTATCGCCACCGAGCCGACTCAAGCTCCCGAGCGCACTCCTGAAAACCGTTAGCCCAGAGTGCTCACCATGCTCACCACGGCTCGGATCTACGGCATTTTAGACACGGGATATTGCCCGCCGGAGCAATTTCCAGACGTGCTCGAGAAAATGTTGCGCGGCGGCATCGGCATCGTGCAGATCCGGGCCAAAGGGGTTGCTCAGGAGTCCATCCGCCCGTGGATTCCGCCGCTGGCGGCGGCTTGTTCGGAGGCTGGCGTGCCGCTGATTATTAATGATTTCCCTGCGTTAGGATCACTGGCACACGGCCTGCATGTGGGCCAGGAGGATGCGGGCGTGGCCGTGGCTCGGCAACATTTACCCAGCGGCGGCATCGTGGGGAAATCCACCCACAGCCTCGCCCAGGCAGTGGCTGCGCAGGCAGAAGGTGCGGACTACATCGGCTTCGGCCCGCTCTTTCCCACGCCCACCAAGGCTGGACGCCCGGCCATCGGACTGGCGGAAATAGCCGCCGTCCATGCCGCCGTGCGGGTGCCCATCTTCTGCATCGGCGGCATCAAACGGGAAAATTTACCCACCATCATCGCTGCCGGAGCCCGCCGCGTGGTCATCGTCAGCGGCCTCCTCCAAGCCATTGACATCCCCGGCTACCTGACCGACTGCACGGCTCTCCTGGCCCCCCACTCACTCACCTAACTTATTTCCAAAATCACTGTAAAATGTCCGTCGTCGTCGCTGGCACCATCGCCCTAGATTCCATCGCCACTCCCGAAGCCGAACGCGCTGACCTCCTCGGCGGTTCCGCTTCCTACGCCGCCCTGGCCGCGAGTTTTTCCGCGCCAGTTCACCTCTGTTCCATCGTGGGCACGGACTTTCCGCAGGAGCACCTAGCACTATTTAAAGGCAAAGGCATCAACACTGACTGCGTGCAGATCGAGGACGGCAAGACCTTCCGCTGGAGTGGACGCTATTTCGATGACATGAATCAGCGGGAAACCCTCAGCGTGTCCATCGACGTGCTAGAGAAATTCCAGCCGCGCCTAGATGAAGCCGCGCGCGCAGCCCAAGTCGTCCTCTTGGCGAACATGAGCCCGGAAAACCAGCTAGCCGTGCTCAGCCAAGCCAATCCCCAAGCCTTCGTGATTGCGGATAGCATGGATCTGTGGATCACCATCGCTAAAGAAAAGCTCCTGGAGGTGCTAGCCAAGTCCGATCTCTTCGTCATCAACGAAGGCGAGGCCAAACAACTCACGGAGACGAACAACCTCATCACCGCCGGGCATCGCCTCCTCACGCATGGACCGAAGCAAGTGGTCATTAAGAAAGGCGAGCATGGCGCGCTGCTCTTTGGCGCGGGCCATTTCTTCAGCACCACGGCCTTTCCCCTAGCCTCCGTCGCTGATCCCACGGGCGCAGGAGACACGTTTGCCGGAGGCATTGCGGGTTACCTCAGTGCGTTAGGCAAAAGCAAGGACGCCATCACTTTCGTGGACATCAACCGCGCCATCGTCCAAGGCACGGTGCTGGCTAGCTTCACGTGCGAAGCCTTCAGCACAGATCGTATCGTCGCCCTCACGCCCGCTGAGATCGACGCCCGCCGCGAGCAATTCCGCAGCTACACGGCGTTCTAGGAAACGATGCCCCGCCCCGCACCCAGCGCTGATCTTTACACGCAGCCTTTCTGGCGCACGACTGCGGCTAGACTCATGGCGGCCCTCATCGTGGGCGGATTTACCTGCTGGGGCATTATAAAATTAGAGCGTGTCAACGAACGCCATCAGCTAGAGCTACGCCTCAACGCCGATCCACTCATCGGCTCCCAACTCCAGCGCTGGCGGGAGGCCATCAACCAAAACCTCCGCACCACCGCCCGTCCAGGAGATCGCCTCCCCACCGCGCTCTACTATGGGAAAGTGCTAGACTACACTGAGAGCAAACCCACCTTCGGCCTCATGCCTACGTGCATCCTTCGCCTGGAAACGCCGCAACTCCTAGCCGGAAATCCCCACCGCAGCGATACCGTCGAACTCGTCTCTCTCTCCTACAAAGACCACCCGCCCAAGACCAAGCCCACCAAGGCCCAGACCTTACTGGTGGCCGTCTGGCGGGACGCCCAGGGCCATAACATCGTGGACACCGCGATCCCTTGTGATGTTAGCGCGAAGCCGAATTGAAGCGGGCATCCAGGGCAAATAGATTTGCACTGTGGGCAAAGTGATGTTCCCCTCCGCGCATGATAACAGAAGCAGAGATCAAAGAGGCCCTTCGGGCGGTGAAGTATCCAGGGTTTAGCAGGGACATCGTTTCCTTCGGCCTAGTGAAAGGCGTGGACGTGACGGGTGCAGATGTGGTGGTAAAAATTTCCCTAGCCACGCGGGATTCTAACCTGCCCCGGCAGATCCATGCCAATGCCATGGCGGTGCTAGCCGAAGTAGCAGGCATTGGGAAAATCCAGTTAGACTTCGACATCAAAGAGCCCGAAGGCCCCGCTGGAGCTGCCGCTGCGGTGGGGAAAAGCAGCATCCCCGGCGTGCAACGCATCATCGTTGTGGCCAGTGGCAAAGGGGGCGTGGGCAAAAGCACGGTGGCGGTGAATCTAGCCGTGGCGCTCAGCCAGACGGGCGCGCGCGTGGGCTTGTGTGATTGTGATCTTTACGGCCCCAGCGTGGCGCACATGTTCGGTAGTGATGCCAAGCCCATGGCCACAGAGGATAACCAGATCATCCCCATCGAGAACCGCGGCTTGAAGCTCATGTCCATGGGCTTCCTGCTGGATGAGGGTGCGCCCGTGGTGGTGCGCGGCCCCATGGCCACGCGCTATACGCAGCAGTTCCTGCGCGGCTGTGTGTGGGGAGAGTTAGACTATCTCATTCTCGATCTCCCGCCGGGCACGGGGGACATTCAGTTGACCATCGTGCAAACGGTGGCGGTGGATGGCGCAGTCATCGTCACCACGCCGCAAGAGGTCGCCCTGATTGATGCGCGCAAGGCCGTGAGCATGTTCGCCAAGGTCAATGTGCCCATCCTTGGCATCGTGGAAAACATGAGCTATTTCCTCTGCCCCAGTGATGGGAAACGCTACGACATCTTCGGCCAAGGTGGTGGTGCTAAGGAAGCCGCGCGTTTAAAGGTGCCGCTGTTAGCGCAAATCCCCATCGACATCCCCACGCGTGAGGGTGGCGACTCCGGTCATCCTGTGGCCTTCGCGCCAGCGAGCGCCAATCCCGTCAGTGCCGCCTTCGCTGCGCTAGCCACCAGCGTGGCCGCCGCAGTGGCGACGTAATTCGGCGTCACTATCCGTGGGAGCGAATCCCATGGGCGTAGCGCCTTGCCAAGGCGCGCACCATTTTTAGTCCACGCTACGTAAATGATCGGTGGCCAGCGGGAGGCGGCACGGGAAGGCTCGCGGCCATGAAATTTTCGCTTTCTTTGCTAGCTTGTCTTCTTTTGAATTTCAGCGTCGGCACCGTGCGGGCGCAGGATTTGTATGAACCTGAAAATTTGCTAGCGTGGTGCATCGTGCCCTTTGATGCGCGGCACCGGGGACCGGAGGAACGGGCGGAGATGCTGGAGGCCTTGGGCTTTACGCAGTTTGCTTATGATTGGCGGGCGGAGCATCGGCCCACGTTTGATGCGGAGGTGGAGGCCCTGCAGCGGCATCACATCACGCTGCGGGCGTGGTGGTTCCCCACCACGTTAGATGCGGATGCGCAGTTGATCCTCGATGTCATCGCGCGGCATCAAATCCATCCGCAACTTTGGGTCATGGGCGGCGGGGACATGATCCCGCCGGGGCAGGCGTATCGCCAGCGGGTGCAGAGCGAAGCCGCACGCCTCCAGCCCATCGCGGAGGCGGCATCCAAGCTCGGCTGCCAAGTGGGAT
>JAYVOP010000091.1:0-7733 GCA_043757865.1 Verrucomicrobiales bacterium
TTCCAAAACATCATCACCGTGGAGGGTGATTACTCCACCGTCATGGGACTCATTGGCCAATTAGAAAAGGAAATGGCCGCCTCCCGCGTCACCTCCCTAGCCATTACCAAAGGCACTCGTGCTAGTGATGTGCGGCTGAATATGACGATGGAAAGCCCCATCATTGCCAAAACGGACGCTCCTAAAAAATAGCCCACCTGCCATCTCCCTCAACCCACCACGCCTTATGAAATCAACCCTCATCCTCTCCCTCCTCTATACCTGCACCGCCCTGCTCAGCCATGCGGTGGAAGCCCCCGCCACCATCAGCGAGCAAGATCTGCGCGCCCTGGGGCCGCTGCCGACTGACAAAAGTGCCGAGTCCGTCAAGAAAGGGGAATACAATCCCTTCCTCGAACGCCATGCCGCTGAGTTCGTGAAAGAAGATGGCGAGAGCGAAGACTCCAAGATCATCACCATCCTCAACACCATGCCCGTGAGTGGCCTCGCGAAAGGGGATGATGGCCGCTTCAAAGTCTTCTTTGCAGGCCGTTTCCTCGTCGAGGGAGATCCCGTGCCCCAACTCATCGAAAATCAGACCAGCCTCCAACTCGTGAGCAAGGTGACGGAAAAAGTCCTCGAATTTTCCTGGGTGGAGGACAAAGCCGGCTCCGTGCCGCGCAAGCTCATCCGCCCCGTGCATGTGACCACCCCCGTTATTGAGCAACGACGCCCCATCCCCGGCGTGGACGGCCACTCTGCGGGCACCATGCGGATACTCACTACGAGCAAGGGAGAAAAACTCCAAGAAGACCCCAGCGTGGAGCCGCCAGATCCTAAATCCTTCAATGGCCCAAACGAAGGCCTAGCCCAGAAGCGCATGGATCAACCCTTTGCGCCTAACCGCACGAACATCCGCCGTGGCCGCTAAACGCCCGCCCCTGTAGGTATGAACTATCCGCCTCTGCCGAGCCGCACATCGGCATCCCGCCCCCGCTTGCGAGGCTTCTCGCTCGTGGAGGTCGTGGTCGTGGCGGGGCTGGCCGCAGCGATCTTTTCCACCGCTGCGTTGGCCTACCGCACGGTGATTATGCATCAAAAGCGGGCCACCACTTATCTGGACATCCAGCTAGGCGCAGGAATTACCAAGGCCTTCTTGGATAATTCCACTGGCACCCTCAGCGTCTATACCGCGCCTAACTACGGCATGAGCGCCCAGGCGGAGAACATGCGCCAGCGCTTCACAGACGACCTCGCGCACGCCACCGCCGTCTATTGCCTGCCGCGCCAAGCCATTACCGTGGATGTCAATACGACGAGCACGGATAAAGTCCCCGGCGTGAACTACATTCACCCGAACAATATCGACATCACCCCCGCCAGTGGAGCCACTCCCTTAGCGGGCACTAGCCTGGATCATCCCAATGCCTTCCGGGCCCTGCTAGCGGCTAAGTATCCCAGCAGCTTCGGGCCCTTTCCTTTCCAAGATTACCGTGGCGTGCCTGCCGCCGACGCAGTCAATGGCTCCATCTACATCATGCAGATGACCAGCCAACGCCCCCCCCTGGATCCCAACTTCGTGGCCGAGAATAATCTCACCGTCCGGGCGATTTACGATCTTGATTTCCTGCCCGTGGCTGATCCCGCTGGCAGCACCTATGCCAGCGTGAAACGTTGGGACGGCAACCTCCGCACGGATTACTACGACATCCTCTACGTGGGCCCCAGCGTGAATAACGATCAAGCCACCACCGCCTTCGGTCCCATCTTCGCCTGCTTCGAGCGCAGCGTGCGCAAGGCCTACACCGAAGCCTCCGGCATCGCCACCCAAGCCAATGCTTTCAAGCGCGCCACGGACCGTCCGTTTTATTTTATCTGGTGGCCAGACCCCGCCATTCCCCGCCTGCTCGGCCCGCCGCTCACCAATAGCTACACCACCGCAGACCCACGTTACTACTACCAGAAACATGAGGAGCAGACCTCCTGGATGTTCACCGTCCCCATGTTTCCCCCACTGTAAATTTTCCGTCTCCTCACCATGCAGATTCACCCCCTTCAGGCCCTCCCCGCTGCCCGCCGCCACCAGACCGCTGGGGGCGTCCTCATCGTAGCCATGCTCCTGACGGCGGCAGCCACGTTAGGCTTTGCCGCGTGGGCCACCTTGCTGAATCAACGCCAACAGAGCGCAGAGGAAACCATGGGCGGCATCCAACGCCGCCTCGCCTTTGCCAATGGCCGCCAAATGGCCATCCAATTAGGCTACAATCAACTGATGACCCAGAACACTGGCAACGCCATTGATCTGGCCCAATATGACACCACCTTGACCGCCAAAATCCATGGCTCGCTAAAAACCGATGCCTGGACGGGCTCTGCGATCAGTAAATTCCCCCTGCCCTATCCCGCCGTTAATAACAGCGCGATGAATCGCTTCTCCCCGTCTGGCACTCATGCCGCCTACGGTCCAGAATTCTCATTCACCGTGAAGGCCTCCGTGATGGATTATTACCCTAATCCCACCGTGCGCACGGATGCTAACAACGCGCCCGTCAGTATTGCCGCAGGCCTCATTACCAGCGTGCGGCATTATGCGCCCCTCCTCAGTGGGGATCTCCTCTGCATTTATAAGCCCACGTTAGGCACCGCCACGCCCTTGGCGAATCAGACCCTCACGGGAAATATCCGCGTCGTCGGGGGGCGCAGCCTCATCCTCACCCCGGCCCCATTGGCGAACTTTAGCGCGCTGCGCACGGATGCCATCAGCACTCCACACTACAACGTGCCCAGCAATCCGATCATCTTTCAAAATACGGCCTCCACCCCCGCCCAGATCCTCCCCAGTAATTTTCCTAGCATCGTCACCTCCCTAGGCTCCGTGGGCACGGGAAATAATCTGGATACCCAGCACCGCCTCAACGTCATCGACGATGCGACCAACAACCCTAGCAACTCCCTCAAAGCCCGCATTCTCAGTAGTGATGTGGTCATTTCCATCAACACCGCGGCCAACCATGCCCTCCAGGATGGCGTCTCCTTCGACCTCGCCACCGGAGTGCTCAACATCGACCTCGCCAATCAAGCCATCTGGGGCATCGTGGCCGATAATAACGTCTCCGAAATCCGCCTCCAAGGGATGCCTGCCATCAACTCGAACCTCGCCAGTGTGCGCCTCTGCTATACGGAAACCGCCGGGCTCTACGCCCGCACCCTCACCAAAATTTCCTGTCAAGGCGATGCGAATTATCGGCCCATTATCATTGCCGTGAAGAAGTCTCCCAATCCCACGGGCTCCGCCGTCGTGGGGCCGGAGGTTACCCTGGAATACCCCACCACCACGCCGCTGTGGCACAGCCTCATTGTGGTGGAGAATACCCCCCTCATCTTTACCACTAACGGCATCCTGACCTTGGCGGGCGGCATCATGACCGATGCTAGCCTCACTGGCCCCACTGGGCAGAACCGAGTGCAGATCATTCCCTCCACCCTCAGCACGTTCCTCACCCACATCGCCCCGCAACGGATGTGGCTCGAGACCTACTTCGATTACGGCCATGAAAACCTCTAAGCTCCATCCACGCTCCCAGGCTGGCTACAGCCTCGTAGAAGTCCTCGTGGCCTCCGGCATCCTGGCCCTTGGACTCTCCGCCGCCTGCATCATGAGCCTCGCCATGACCACCCAGGAAGAAATGAACCAACGCATGGCCCGCAGCATGAATCTGCACGAAAATGCCGCCGCCCTCTATCAGCTAGGCATGGAAGGGGCGGATCTGGAGGCGCTCCTCCCCGCGCATCCGAACGTCGTCTTCACGTATGCCCCCTCCCCTGCTCCTGCCAATACCTTGCCAGATGCTAGCATGAACATCGCTGGCCTAGGCACCATGCCCGCCAAGGTCCTCACTGCCACCATTTACACCACCCCGCCAGACACCAGCATCACCTCTGGCACCCCCGCCTGGAGCGGAGGCGCGCGCGGCTGGGGCCTCCCAGGCCCCACGGGTAATCGCCCGTCCCGCACTGTTTCCCTCACCGTTTATCGCGCTGCTGCTCCGTAAGCCGCCAGCTCCGCATCCTTTCCTCACCGACCACCGATTTTCCTTATGTTAAAAAAAGTCACCCTCACGAACATGAACACCAAGCGTTCCATGGATGTCGTCGTCGATACCGATGATGACGCCAAGGCCGTGGTGGGTTCTGGCAAAGCGCCTAACGAGCTGGCCAAAGTCAGTTCCATCGAAGGCATCGACGAGTCCATCCATCGCATGACCCTGCCTGCGCCCTCCATTGATGATCGGGTGGCATTATTTGCAGGCGTGGCGCGTTGTTTAGAGCGGAACATTTCCACCATCAAATCCTTCGAACTCCAGGCCAACCGCCTGAAATCTCCGCGCTACCGGGGCGTGGTGGCAGACATTTCTAGCATGATCGCCCAAGGGGAAAAAGTGTCCGATGCCATGGGCCTGCACTCGGAACTCTTTGGGGATGCCTTGCTCGCGCTCGTGCGTGCAGGGGAGGAAGCCGGCCAACTCCCAGAAGTCTGTAACCGCATCGCGGCCGGGCAAAAGAAGACCCTGCGCATCCTCAAAAAGCTCAAAGGCGGCATGATCTATCCCGGCATCGTGCTGTTCATCGGCGTGACCGTCATCATCGTCATGAGCTACACGTTAGTGCCCTCCGTATCCCAGCTCTATGGCACCTTCCATGCGGAACTACCGACGGCCACCAAATTCATGATGGCCCTCTCAGACATCCTCATCAAGACGCCCTACATGCTCGTCTTCCCCATTGGCGGCCTCTACATGCTCATCAAAAACTGGGGAAAGATCATGAAGAACCACAAGGTGCAGCGCTTCCTGATTAAGACGCCCACAATCGGCAACATCGTCCGCAAGAGCGCTGCCGCCGTGAGCTTCCGCTGCTTGGCCATGTTGCTGGAGGCAAACGTCCGCGTCTCCACCGCCTTACGCATCACCGCCGAGTCTTCGCCTAATATCGTTTACACAGAGTTCTTCTCCGCCGTGCAGCGCCACACCGAAGACGGGCTGGGCCTGCCAGAGTCCTTCCTCCTGGAGTCCCACCGCCTAGGCGAAGAAGGCCGCAGCATCGCTGGCCTCATGGAAATCTCCAGCGAGACCGGCTCCTCCACCGACATGCTGGACGAGGTGGCGAACGACTACGAGGACGACCTGGATACCATTGGCAATAACATTGATAAGATCATCGAGCCCATCACCATCGTCATCCTCGGCATCATGGTCGGCTTCCTGGTTTACGCCATTTACAGCCCCATCTTCGGCTTAGGAAAAGTCGTGCTCCCGAAATCCAAGCCCGCCGCCGCCGCTGGCCCCATGAAATAGGCCGTAGTGAGAAAGTGGACTAGCCCGCGGGGCGGGTTTTCGGAAAAAGATCATGCGTCCGCCGGGTAAATAAATGGGGTCGCTCGGCTCCGCAAATGATCGTCAAATTTCTCAAAATCACCAAAAAAGACATTGCCATTGTTTTTAAGCTCCGTAACCTCCGACCGCCGCTAAGGCAGGAAATAAGCTGGTTCAGCATTGCTGCAAGAGGCGTTTTTTCCACCACCGCGACTGTTTATTTCTCACTCTAATTTACCCCTCTAATCGAAAACCTCTAGCCGTGCTAAAGCAAATCATTGGTCAAAAATCTCAGCCCGCCGAGCCCACCGTTAACGTAGCTCCGGTGGAACCCTCCTACAGCTCCACACCTGCTGTCGAATCTTATTATAAACCCGAAAGATCTCCTTCAACCCCCGTTAAAAGTTCCCTAATGAGCCCCAATAAAAATATCCTCAGCAGCGATGTCGAAATCAAAGGCAGTCTCAAATTTTCTAACGATCTCATCATCGACGGTAAGATCGAAGGGGAAGTGACCTCCGATGGCGCGCTCACGGTGGGTGAAAATGCCTTCGTGGTCGGAGAGATCCGCACGAAATCCGTGGTGATCTTTGGCCGCGTGCAAGGCAACATTAGCGTCACTGAGCGTTGTGAGTTGAAGGCCAATGCGGTGCTCGAAGGCGACATCGTGGCGGGCACGCTCTCCATCGAAGAAGGTGCCACCTTCATGGGCAAAAGCTCAGTCGGGGCCGCCGCTACCGCGGCCCGTAAGGGTTAATCCTTGGGGGTGGGCTAGGCTCACTGGACCTGGGGTTGACAGCCGGTAAACTTTCCGCCCGACCAAGCCCTATCGCCCTCCGCCAAAACCTCGTTTCCTGCCCGCATTGTGGGTTCCAGCAGATGGAACCCACAAGCGGGTTTTCTACGTCCTGCCGAAAGTGCGGACAATATATCCGCATCGAGAAAGCCCGTAAACCCTCCGCACTGAGCCTGCTCACCCGGCTCGTCGGTGGCAGCCCCAAGGCCCCGGCACCCCGCAGCACCCACGCCCGCCCGCCGTCCATCCCGCTGCAAGTGCTCGGCTTCAGTGAGGAGGCCCACCACCTCATCGCCCAATCCCGTCCCCAGGCCGCCCGCTCCAGCCTGGAGCAAAAGCACGTGCGCCCGGTGGTGTGCTTTGATTGCCAACACCCTCACAAAGTCTCAGAGCACTCCACCTCCAGCCTATGCCCTAACTGCGGCAGCTACATCGACCTCCGGGACGTGGTGATTAAAGACCGCACCACCCAAAAAATCCGCACGCGGGGGGATGTGACCATTGAAAAAAGGGGCGCGCTCCTCGGCACCAGCATCACCTGCGGGAACCTCATCATTGAGGGCCAAGTGGCCGGCAGCATCCAGGCCTCGGGCACTGTGACCTTCAAAGCCTCTGGCAAAATCCTGGGGGAAGTCCGCTGCCAACACCTCGCCATCGAGAAGAAATGTGAGGTCCATTTCCTCCAGCCGATCCACTGTGAGACGGCGGAGATCTTCGGCCATGTGCAGGGGCGCATCCAGCTCACGGACCGCATCTTCATCAACCGCCGCGCCTCCTGGCGGGGCGTGGTCTCCGCCAAGACCGTGTTACTAGAATCAGGTGCCATGCTGGAGGCCACCATGGAGGTGCTACCGAAGCCCCTGGCCCCCGTGCCTACCCTCCCCGCTCCCCGCGTGCCCGCCCCTCCCCCACCCCCAGGGGCCCTCTCCCCAGCGGAGAGCCTAGCCTTGTGGTCAACGGATGCGGCCCTCCCGCAGTGAGCCCCAGGCAGGGGGAGTGGCGTGCTGCCAGCCGCAGGGCGGCAGTTTGCGCTTCCGCCGGAGCATCCGCGTCACCGCAGCCACCCCACCCAGCATCCACGCGCCCGGCTCCGGCACCTGCGCTGTGTAGGTAAAGGGCGTGGGATACATATCCTCATTCCCCTCCCACCGGCCCATGGGCGTGAAGTTTCCAGAGATGGTTAGATTATACGGAACGCTACTGCAATTATCTGAATTGGTTTCGGAGAGCAGGCCAAATGTGGGATCCCATTGGTTTTCAATATCATTGACCGAGAGCATATAATCTCCCGCTCCCAGCACCATGGCCACTGAATAAGGCGTGGGCCGCAGATCCCAAGGAGTGATGAAAAAAGAGTTAGGGTTAGCCCAACTCAAATCAGTCGGACGCCCAATAGAGAGATACAAAAAGATCCCCCCTCTATCTATGGCTCCGCCCGTGAACGTAATCGTGGCGGGCACATCCAGATGAAAGGCTTGGTGGTCGATGGTGCTATAACAGTCACTGGCGGTAGCCGTGGGCATCTTGGCATAGCCTTCCAGATAGCCGCTCCAACTTATCGTCGTAGCGTAGGTTCGATCAGCTAA